>CAIYWF010000295.1 GCA_903929845.1 uncultured Chlorobiaceae bacterium
AGTTGCCGTTTGAAGAGAATCAGGATTACTCCCAGACGAATCGTTACAACATCCCTCCGGAAACAGATATTATAACCCTGCAGGCAAACCATGGCCCTTATAAGCTCACCTCGGCACGATGGGGGCTGATTCCATATTGGTCCAAAGAACTTCCCAAAATCAGGCCAATAAACGCACGGGCTGAATCATTGGTCTCGAAGCCCTATTACCGGCATCTGGTTGGGCGGAACCACTGCCTGATTCCAGCGAGCGGCTTTTATGAGTGGGAGCGCATCGAAGGTAAAAAGAAGCAACCCTGGTACATCCACCGGGCTGATGGCTTGCCCATGGCATTTGCCGGATTGTGGGACACCTGGAAGCCAAAGAAGACCGAAGAGCCCGCAATCACGACATGCACCATTATCACCACTGCGGCAAATGAGCAGATCGCAACTCTCCATGACCGAATGCCAGTAATTCTCGAATCCGAAAACTGGAAAACGTGGCTGGAAGCTGATCCAGTAAATCTTTCGAAGATGCTCGCTCCCGCTGATAACGGCATTCTGGAAATGTATCAGGTATCAACACAGGTCAACAATGCCCGTTATCAGGGCAGCAACTGTATTGAGCAGGTTGAGTGAATGAACAGGATTCGGTTTGAATATTTGCAACCGTATGAGGCCCAACATATCAGTTATTCAGTTGACTGCAAAGATGGGATAAAATAGCTCATCAATCGAAGGTTTTGAGATACTGAAATCGTGCTCCTAGGCATGAGAAGGATTAATCTTTTTCAGCGCCCCGGACAGTTTTTTCCCTGCCATCACCGGTATATTCAAAATCAAAACGTGCACTTCATTTTGTTCGTAACCCGTGGCAATTCTTTTATTTGATGTATCTTTTTACAGACGGGAGGAGTTTTTATGGCGTTATTCTCCGTCCGGTGTTCTCTTGACCTAAACCTCCCATTGCAATATTATTAGGAGATGTCAGGATATCTTAAAAAGTAACAAGAACTGTACGATAAACAAGAGCTGCCAATTGAAGATCATCGACAACATCAACACCCTGTTAGGCGACGATCTGAAGGCTTCAATTCGCCCCAAAGACAAGCTCAGGATTGCGGCTTCCTGCTTTTCCATCTACGCTTACGAAGCGTTGAAGTCTGAGTTCTCAAAGATTGAGTCGCTGGAGTTCATCTTCACGGCGCCAACATTTGTTCCCAACGAGGTAACCGACAAATTCCGGAAGGAGCATCGTGAGTTTTTCATACCCAAGTCCAACCGGGAAAAGAGCCTGTACGGCTCAGAGTTTGAAATCCAACTCCGCAACAAACTCACCCAGCGAGCCATTGCGCGAGAATGCGCCGAATGGATGCGGCGAAAGGCCGTTTTCCGATCAAACAGGTCGAAGGCACCGATGCAGCAGTTCGCGTGCATTCAGGGATCGGAGGGAGATACTGCATACATGCCGCTTCATGGATTTACCGCAGTTGATTTGGGTTACCAGCAAGGAAATGCCATATCAAACCTTGTGAATCGGTTTGAGGAACCAGTCTTTACGGCAACTTACCTGCAACTTTTCGATCAGATATGGAATGATCCGGAAAAGCTTGAAGATGTAACTGCGGTGATTTGTGATCACATTGCATCAGTGTATCAGGAAAACTCACCGGAGCGTATCTATTTTCTGATGCTCTACAATATTTTCAGCGAGTTCCTTGAGGATATTGATGAGGATGTTCTGCCCAACGACCTTACTGGTTATCAGAACTCGTTGGTCTGGAAAAAGCTTTTCAACTTCCAGCGCGATGCGGCTGTCGGCATCATCAACAAGCTCGAAACCTACAATGGCTGCATCCTTGCTGACAGCGTAGGACTCGGAAAAACCTTTACAGCTCTCGCGGTCATCAAGTACTACGAATTACGCAACCGCTCCGTTCTGGTGCTGTGCCCAAAAAAACTTGCCGATAACTGGCTGAACTACAACAGAAACCTCAAGACCAATATCTTTGCCAAAGATCGGTTCAATTATGATGTGCTGTGCCACACCGACCTTTCCCGCACTTCGGGAGACTCTTTCGGCATACCTCTGAACCGAGTCAACTGGGGAAACTATGACCTCGTCATCATTGACGAATCACATAACTTTCGCAATAATGATGTGTTCAAGGAAAGGGAGACTCGCTACCAGAAACTGATGAATGCGGTTATACGCGAAGGGGTCAAGACAAAGGTTTTGATGCTTTCTGCCACCCCGGTCAACAATCGCTTCAACGACCTGAGAAATCAGCTTGCCCTGGCTTATGAGGGAGATTCCGAGAACCTCAGCAAGAAACTCCGAACCAAGCGGAGCGTTGAGGATATATTCCGGCGTGCCCAAGCCGTCTTCAACCAGTGGACAAAGCTTCCTCTGGAACTGCGTACCGCCCGGGCTATTCTCGATACACTTGATTTCGACTTTTTTGAGCTGCTCGACAGTGTAACCATCGCCCGTTCACGCAAACATATCCAGACCTTCTATGACACCAAGGATATCGGACAGTTCCCCGAGAGACTCAAGCCGCTCTCCTATCGCTGTCCTTTAACCTATCGGAGCGATGTGCTTGGACTCAACGACATTTTCAAGCAATTGGCACTGCTCAAGCTTGCGGTCTATGCCCCGATCAGCTACATCCTTCCAAGCCGCCTCAGTAAATACGAAGAGCTTTATGACACCATGGTTGAAGGCGGTAAAGGGAAACTCAGGCAGGCTGACCGCGAACGAAGCTTGCAGGCTCTGATGACAACAAACCTTCTCAAGCGTCTGGAAAGCTCGGTGGAGTCTTTCCGGCTGACATTGAGAAGTTTGCAAACCAACCTGATCAATACGCTGGAAATTATCGCGACATTTCAGAAAACCGGCCTTTCCGAAACCATCTCAGATTTTACTGCCAATTATGAAGCCCTTGAGGCAGAAGAGGATGATTTCACGGTACCCGATGATATCAAAATCGGCGGGAAAGTTCAGATCAGCCTGAGCGATATGGACGTTGAGCGCTGGAAACATGAACTGACCTCCGACCTTCTCCTGCTTGAAGAGCTGCTTGCTTCCATGGATAAGATCACGCCCGACGATGACGCCAAGTTGCAGCACCTGAAAAATCTCGTACTGAACAAGATTACTAACCCCATTAACGAAGCGAATAAAAAAGTACTGATCTTCACAGCCTTTGCAGATACAGCTAATTATCTTTACAACAACCTGGCCGAGGATATTCTGCATACCAAAGGTCTGCACAGCGGCAAGGTAACCGGTAAAGACACACCGAAATCAACGCTCAAAAAAAGCTACGACTTCCAGTCATTACTGACACTCTTTTCACCTCTTGCAAAAGAAAAAAGCCTTGTGCTCCCTGAAGAGTCAAGAGAACTCGATATCCTCATAGGCACCGACTGTATTTCAGAAGGTCAGAACCTTCAGGATTGCGATTACCTGATTAATTACGACATCCACTGGAACCCGGTTCGCATTATCCAGCGCTTCGGGCGAATTGACCGGATCGGCTCAAAAAACACCGCAATTCAATTGGTCAATTACTGGCCTGACATTACGCTCGACGAGTACATCAATCTCAAGGAACGGGTCGAGAACCGGATGATGATCGCCGACGTAACGGCCACCGGTGACGACAATGTGCTCACCGCACAAAGCAGCGATGTTTCATACCGGAAAGAACAACTCCGGCGCCTGCAGGATGAAGTGATCGAGCTTGAAGACCTGAAAACCGGCGTCTCGATTACAGACCTTGGCTTGAATGATTTCCGGATGGACCTGCTCAATTATGTAAAAGCATACGGCGACCTCGAAGATCTGCCAAAAGGTATGCATGCCGTTATTCCTGCACAACCTGAAATAGGTCTCAAACCGGGTGTCATTTTTACATTGCGTAACCGGAACAACAGCGTTAATATCAACCAGCATAACAGGCTTCACCCCTACTACCTCGTCTACATTGCCAGGGATGGAGAAATAATTGCTAACCACACTGAGGTCAAAAAGCTGCTCGACCTTGTTCGATCAAGCTGCAAGGGAGAAGCTGAACCGATTCATACGATTTGCCGATTGTTCAATCAACAGACTGACGAAGGTCGAAACATGAAGGTCTACTCCGATCTGCTCAGCTCTGTTATTCGTTCGATGATTGACGTCAAAGAGGAGAAAGACCTCGACAGTCTGTTTTCGGCAGGCAAAACAACGGCACTAATAAACACTATTGCCGGTCTTGATGACTTCGAACTGATTGCATTTCTTGTTGTGCAGGAGGAAGTATGAAGACAATGCGTTTCGACTATCCAAAAAGTGCAGCCTTCGGTCGAATACTGCCCAAGAACAAAATCTATGAGCATGCGCATCCAAGCACTGCCTTGAAAGAACTTTTTGTCCGCCAGGTTGATCAAATCGTCTGGAAGTACAAGCTTGCACCTGAGACAATTAACTTGCGACAGACACCCTCCGTGCCGGAAATAGAGATTTTCACCATTACCCTGAAACATGGTGAGCTTAAACACGATGTACTGCGCTGTATTGACCAGGCTATCCCCTTTCCGCTTCTTTTTGAACTCCTTTATGAGGGTATGTGCCGCGTGATTGCAGCTTACAAACGCCCGAGCGAGGCTGATGCAGCAAAATGGGTCGTCAGCGACTATTTTGAATCTGCATGGCTGCCCCTTGAAACACCCCGCGCACCGTTGCCGGTAGTCCTCGATCTTGATGCGCTTTATGAACATCTGCTTTCACCACTGATGCCCTATCCTGCCCGACAGGGTGAACGGCTGCCGCATCGGGTCGAACGGATGAGCATGATCCGTTTCAAGCAGCGAGAGCTGGAAAAATGCGAAGGGCGCATTCAGAAGGAAAAACAGTTCAATCGCAAAGTTGAAATCAACGCGGAACTCCGCATATTGAAACAAGAAATTGCAACATTGACCCGCCAAGAGGCGCTGGCCATCCCATAAAAGACGATCAAAATGGAAAAACTGAAAATGCACTCTCCGAATTTGACTGACGGCAATATCGCCCGCATTCGAGAGCTGTTTCCTGGCTGTGTCACTGAAGCGCGTGATGAAAGCGGCGCACTGAATCTGGCCGTCGATTTTGACCAGCTCAAACAGGAACTGAGTGACTCCATTGTCGAAGGGCCACAGGAGCGCTACCACCTGAACTGGCCGGGGAAGCGCGAAGCGCTATTGACCACAAATGCGCCTATTGCAAAGACCCTTCGCCCATGCCGTGAAGAGAGTGTTGATTTTGATACCACGAAGAATCTTTTCATTGAGGGCGACAATCTGGATGCCCTGAAGCTTTTGCAGGAGACCTACCTCGGCAAGGTCAAGATGATCTACATTGACCCGCCATATAACACCGGGAATGACTTCATCTATGAGGATGATTTTGCGGAAAACACCGATGAATTTTTGATGCGTTCAAACCAGAAGGATGAGGAGGGCAACCGACTTGTTGCCAATACGGAGTCGAATGGACGGTTTCATTCGGACTGGTTAAGTATGATTTATCCGAGATTGCGATTGGCATCGCATTTGCTTTCTGATGACGGGATTATTGTTGCCTCAATAGACGAAAATGAGATCGTAAATATCCGAAAAGTTATGGATGAGGTTTTTGGAGAAAACCAACTACTTTTCCAAATAACCCTGCTTTGCAATCCTAAAGGGCGATCCCAAGACAAGTACGTCGCCAATTGCCATGAGTACCTTGTTGGTTATTCAAAAAAACAGCTTAATAAGGGAGACATAAACATACCAAAAGATGACGATGAGATTGAAAAAAACTACCGGTTTTCAGACAAACGCGGAAGGTATCGAGAACTTGAATTACGCAATACTCACCGCGAGTTTGGCAGGCATAACAGAAAAAACTTGTATTATCCATTTTTTGTAAACCGCGCTGGTGAAGTTTTGCTTGAAGCTTCACCAACATTCATTGCAATTTATCCTAATTGGGATGACGGCTTTGAAGGTTGCTGGACATGGGGCAAAGATAAGGCTTGCAGGCAACTTGACGAGATTATTGCAAAAGAGATAAAAGGTACCTGGAAAATCTATCGAAAGAACTACGCAGAAGATGAAGATGGAGATGCGACCAAGCAGGTTAAATCGATCTGGACAGAAAAAAAGTTTCACACAGAAAAAGGTCAAACCACTTTCAATGAGCTATTTGATACAAAAGAAAAATTTTTCCAGTCTCCGAAATCTGTCGATACAATAAAGCAATTGTTGCTAATGGGTGCAGCAAAGAATTCATTAGTGATGGACTTTTTTGCTGGCTCTTCAACAACCGCTCACGCGGTCATGCAACTCAATGCTGACGATGGCGGCAACCGGAAGTTCATCATGGTTCAGTTGCCCGAACCCTGTAATGAACAATCCGAAGCATTCAAAGCCGGTTACAAAACCATCGCTGAAATCAGCAAAGAGCGTATCAGGCGTGCAGGAAAGAAGATAAAGGGTGAAAAAGAACAAACCGCAACAGGTCAGGGTGTCTTGCAATACGCTCCCACATCAATCGACACCGGCTTCCGCGTCCTCAAAGTCGACTCCTCCAACATGGCTGAGGTCTATTACACACCCGATGCCGTCAAGCAGGAGGAACTTTTCGGTGCCGTTGACAACATCAAACCAGACCGCACACCGGAAGACTTGCTCTTCCAGGTACTCCTTGACTTGAGCGTTGACTTGAGCCTGCCCACTCGTAAAGAGTTGATTCAGGGTAAAACCGTCTTTTTTGTAAATCAGCCGCCATACGATCTTATCGCCTGCTTTGATACCGGCGTGAGCGAGGAGCTGGTCAAGGAGCTGGCACAGCACAAGCCTTTACGCGTTGTGTTCCGTGATACCGGCTTTACAACCGATATGGTTAAAATCAACGTGGATCAGATTTTCAGGCAGTTGTCTCCCGGAACTGAAGTTAAATCAATCTGAGGAGGCAATGATGGATCATGAAATGACAATCGGTGGAACCCTCTTTGATCGAGTTGTCCAGATTCTTGAACAAGCTCGCTCCAATGTGGTGCAGTCAGTTAATACCAATATGGTCACGGCTTATTGGCTGATTGGTCGGGAAATAGTTGTTGAGATACAAGGAGGCAAAGAGCGCGCAGCATACGGAAAACAGGTCATTGAAACGCTGTCATTACAACTGACCGAGCAATATGGTCACGGTTATTCTGTTCCCAGCGTTAAAAGCTTCAGACAATTTTTTCTTGCCTTTCAGGATCGGTTTATCGAGGTCTCTACCCAAACGGAAAGCGATCTCTTTTCATCCCGTCAAAAAAGCTACCCGCCGGGTAGCCAATTCGCCACGAACTTCTCTCCACAACTGACATGGTCGCACTACCGTGCTCTGATGAGAGTCTCTAAACCTTCCGCACGGGAATTTTATGAGCGGGAATCCATTGAGTGTGGCTGGAGTAAAACGCAACTGGAAAGGCAGATACAAACATCATACTATGAGCGGATTATTGCTCATCATGGAGAGCAAGGGCTGCTGACGGCCAATCGCGAACGGTTGGCGGGTGAAAAACTCTCTCCGGTTGACGTACTGAAATCGCCCATGGTGCTTGAGTTTCTTAACCTGCCTGACTCTCCTGATCTACATGAAAGCGAACTGGAGCAGGCCATTATTCGGAACCTGCAATTCTTCCTGCTGGAACTGGGTAAAGGATTTTCCTTTGTTGCCCGCCAAAAACATATCCGATTTGACGACGATGATTTTTATGTGGATCTGGTATTCTACAACTTCATTTTGAAGTGCTTTTTATTGATCGACCTGAAACTTGGCAAAC
>CAIYWF010000296.1 GCA_903929845.1 uncultured Chlorobiaceae bacterium
CTCAGCAGAAAAATCGACAGCATCGACCGACCAAGTCAAGGGAAGACGTAAAAGGCTGTGGTAATGAGTAGTTAACTTCTGCATAAATTTAAATGCATCATGATACGCTTTTATTCCACCTTTCCACTATAATATTCCAAGAGCCGTTTTATGAATCGCACAGTTTAGGTTATAAATACTGCAACATTCATTCAAATTGCAGAGATTGTTGGTCTTGGCTCAAAATAATCTTTTCAGGCACACCCTCAAATCGTAATTTGCTCTCCTCGGCATAGTCGCTTCTGAGTTCTACTCCCACCCATTTTCGCTTCAGGCCATCAGCGACGTATCCGGTGGTGTTGCTCCCTGTAAATGGATCAAGTACCAAGTCGCCGGGGTTCGTAAGAAATTCTATGAAAAATCTCGGCAGCTCCGCCGGAAAACGAGCAGGGTGTATTTTATTGCCAGCAATTTTACTGTTCTTTATATAGGCACTGTTCGATTCATTATTTCCACACTGGATAAGGTTGGATGGAATTGAACCTCCTCTGTCGCTTGCAAAGGTACCGTTGATGATATGGCCGCTTGGCCGGATTGTCTGCTTTACTCCGCATTTGATCAGTCGCTTCATATCTTCGCTGTATGGCTGAAGAACTTTTCGATTATCAGCCTTTGCCATTGGATCCTTGACAAACCAGAAAATATACTCCACGCTGTCTTTTACCCGAATGCGACGAACATTGACCCACTCTGCGGGTGCTGGCATTTTTGCTGGATTGAACCAGAAAAATTCTTGAGCCAAATCAAATCCCACTTCGTCAACAAGAGAAAGCAGGACGCGATAATGGTACAAACTACGAATTGGTAAACCGGACTGCCATGCGCCACCAAGGTTCAGAACGAAGGAGCCGGATGGCTTCATGATTCGTTTGATTTCCTGAGCGAAAGGAAGAAACCAGGCAATGTAATCCTGCTGATTTGCGTTGCCATACTCTTTTTTAAAGTGAAGGGCGTAGGGCGGACTGGTAAGAACCAGATCGACAGAATCGTTATCAATTTGCCGCATGAATTCGAGGCTGTCAGCGCAGAACAACGCCCCAAATGCCGTCTTGTAAATTGGTTCAGCTTGCATAAGCATCAATGATGTCCTGAAAACGTGAAAACCAGCGAGGCTCTGTCTCTGCCCCTTCTGGAATGGAGTGCATGACCTGAAGTTTATCTGGATGATTCCGATGACCTGGAAGTTCTCGTACTAATGCGTATCTGAATTGACTCCAATCGCCAGTGGAGCGACCGACACAAACAGCCACAACATCGAAGTGATTACGGTCGTAGTAACGGCTACTGGGATCAGCTTTCGCAGCACGAGTCTTTTGCAACTCAACCTGTGGTTTCGGGCCATTGCGTATGGTCTTGACTTCAACCCGTATGAATATCCCTGAGAGCGTCACAACGGTAAAGTCATGCATTCCATCTCTATCATGGCTCTCATAGCTGGTTAACCAACCTTCTCTGCTGGCGATGCGCAGCTTTCTTTCGAAATGAACCTCGGCTACGGCTCCTTCCAAGGCCACCTTCAGGCGAAATCGCTTGTCAATGGCCTCAAGCAACTCTTGGGCTGTCAGGCCATATTTTAGTTCGAGAGCGTGAGGCATGGTTTTAAATAATGGCTAAAAATACGTTATTTTTTGGTTTCGAGTGGCAATGCCTGAGCTGAATGTAAGAAATTGTTCTTCGCTGTCCGGTTATCTTTCTGGTTTGAGTTATCTTGGCGATCTTGATATGGCTTCATGGAAGATGGTTGACAATGAGCGGAATATGTTAAAAGTTTACTTTCCAGTTTCCATCCATCATACCGGCCTCACCTGTCCATTCCCCTCAATAATCCATTTATACGTTGTCAACTCTTTCAGCGCCATTGGTCCTCGTGCATGCAGCTTCTGGGTGCTGATGCCAATTTCAGCGCCAAGGCCGAACTGTGCGCCATCAGTAAAAGCGGTTGAGGTGTTGGCATAGACCACGGCGGCATCGACCCGTTTCAGGAAGGTGGCGGTTGTCGCGGCATCGGTGGCGATGATGGCTTCGCTGTGGCGTGAGCTGTAGTGGGCGATGTGTTCCAGCGCTTCTTCAAGGGATGAGACGGTTTTCACCGACATCTTCAGGGAGAGGAACTCTGTTCCGAAGTGCTCTGCGTCGGCTAACTGAAGGAGCGCCTCAGGGTAGTGCCCGTGCAAGGCGGCAAAAGCTGCGTCGTCGGCAAAGAGCAGCACCTGCTTTTCCAGAAGCGGTTCAACAAGGGCAGGGAGGTCGCCAAGTCGGTCGCGGTGGATGACGAGGGTGTCAAGCGCGTTGCAAACGCTGGGGCGGCGGGTTTTGGCGTTGAAAATCACCTGTTTGCCCAGTTCAAGGTCACCGCTTTTGTCGAAATAGGTGTGCACAATGCCTGCGCCGGTTTCGATGACGGGAACCTTGGCGTTGTCGCGCACAAAGTCGATCAGCTTCTGGCTTCCTCTTGGAATGATCATGTCAATATAACCAACGGCATTGAGCATGATGGCGGCGGCCTCCCGCTCTGCAGGCAGCAGGTAAATGGTATCGGGGTTGATGCCGTCCTCTTTCAGGACGCTATGGATAAGCTCGACAATGGCGATGTTCGAGTACATGGCGTCGCTGCCACCCTTCAGCACGGTGGCGTTCCCCGATTTCAGGCAAAGGGCGAAGACATCGAAGGTGACATTTGGCCTTGCTTCATAGATGATGCCAATGACGCCAATAGGAACAGTCACTTTTTTCAGGCCAAGTCCATTCTGAAGCACTCGCTCTTCAAGCACAACATCGAGCGGGGATGTAAGCGAAGCGACGTTGCGGATGTCGGTGGCAATGGCTTCGAGCCTTGCAGGGTTCAACAGCAGCCGGTCAACCATTGGATCTGCCGGATCCATTCGCTCCACATCTTTTTTGTTGGCGTTGAGAATGGCCTCCTGGTGAGCAGGTATTCTGTCGGCAAGGTCGCAGAGCAGACGGTTGATCGCCTCATCGTTCAGGGTGATGATCTCGCGGCTTGCCTGCAAGACCGCTCCAAGCTGTTTCGTTATTGTTTCCTTCATGTCGAACGGAGTTCAGTTTGTAATGTAGAGATAGTCGTAATGAATCAGTGGCTTCTGATCTTTCTGCCCCATGATTGAAAGCGTTCTTTCTGAGCCGTACTGTGCCATTCCGTAGCCAATGATGGTTCCATCGGTGGCACATACCTTGATAATGTCGCCCTTCAGAAAGCGCCCTTCAACCGACACAATGCCCACCGGCAGCAGGCTGTTGGCGCGCTCTCCGGCCACCAGTGCCATTTCAGCGCCCATGTTGACGGTGACCGCCCCCTTTTCCATCCCTTCGCTGTTGGCAATCCACCGTTTCGGACCGTGTGTCGGTTTTTGCGGCAGAAATGTTGTGCCGGTCTTTTCTCCCTCCAGGATCGAGAGCAGAATACCCGGCTTGCGTCCGTTGGCGATATGAACGGTGATGCCAAGCCGCGAAAGCTTTTGCGCAATGTGGCATTTGGTCAGCATGCCTCCTCTGCCAAACTCTGATTTGCCAGGATTAATATATTGGTGGAAATGTTTGTTCGATGGGTCAATGACCGGAATGATGGCGCCATTGCCGCTTTTCATGTCGAAGAGACCATCAACATGTGAGAGAATAATATAGCCTTCAACATCCATCATTGAGGCGATAAGGCCGGAGAGCTCATCATTATCAGTAAACATCAGCTCTGTGACCGAAACGGCATCGTTCTCATTGACGACGGGGATGATGTTCTGCTGGAGAAGGGAGGTGAAGCAGGTCTGCATGTTGAGGTAGTGCAGGCGGTCGCTGAAATCACTTTTGGTGACCAGAATCTGCGCGGTGATCAGTCCGTGCTGCAAAAAGAGGTCGTTATAAGTGCTGATCAGCTTGATCTGTCCGGTTGAGGAGAGCACCTGCCGGGCGGCAACGGGCGCAATGGTACCCGAGAGCTTGACAAGCGAACGTCCGGCGCCAACTGCGCCTGAAGAGACGAGAATAACCTGAATTCCCTGTTTTTGCAGTGCTGCAATCTGGGCTGTGAGGCTGCTGAGGATCTCAAAGTCGAGTTCCCCGTTTTTTCCAGTAATGACGTTGGTGCCGACCTTGACGACGATTTTTTTATAAAGGTGTTGCTGTTTCATCTTTTAGTGAAGCTGTTCCTGACCATAGTGTAACCCTGCAACGCCGATAATAATCAGCAGCAGGGAGATAAGTTTAATAGCATTGATACCCTCACCGAACCAGAGAACGCCGATAACGGTAATAGCCGCTGTTCCGACCCCCGACCAGATAGCGTATGTCAATGCGATGGGCAGTACCTTCAGCGCCAGTGAGAGAAAGGTAAAGCTCAGCCCGTAGAAAATAAAGATAAAAAGCGTTGGCACAAGTTTACTGAATCCCTCAGAAAATTTCATGCAGGTTGTGCCTGAGACCTCAAGCAGGATAGCGATAACAAGATAGAGCCAGTGCATTGAAGAAGAGGTAAAAGGTTTTATAAGTGACAGTAAGGGTGCCTGTTTGTGTTCGACTGAAAAGATATGCATATTTCGGGAAGAATCGCGCCTCGTTTTGCCTTGGCAGGCTTTATCACTGAAGTTGCTTTTAAGGTATCTGGCGAAAAAAAATACTACGCCATGCTGTTGATGACCCTGCTCGATTTATCGTTGCCTTTGAAAAATCCCGTATTACAGTTTTCACTGATACTGTTTATCATCCTGTTTGCGCCGCTTCTTCTGAGTCGCCTGAAAATTCCGAGCTTGATCAGCCTGATTATTGCCGGTGCGGTGATTGGCCCGCATGGATTGAACCTGATGCTGCGCGACAGCAGTATTATTCTGTTTGGAACTGTAGGCCTGCTCTATATCATGTTTCTTGCGGGATTGGAGATTGATGTTGCCGATTTTCGCAAAAACAGCACGAAAAGTATTCTGTTTGGGCTGTATACTTTTCTGATTTCTATTGGGCTGGGTATTGTCGTGGCGCTCTATATTCTGCAGTTTTCCCTTCTTTCATCAATACTTATCGGCAGTATCTTCGCCTCTCACACGCTTATTCTCTATCCGGTCATAAGCAAGCTTGGTATCGCAAAGAACAAGGCGGTTAATGTTGCCATCGGCGGGACCATTATCACCGATACCCTTGCGCTTCTGGTGTTGGCGGTTGTGGTGGGAATCTCCTCAGGGGAGCTGATGAGCGGATTCTGGATAAGGCTTGTTATTGGAGTAACGCTTTTCGGTCTGATTGTTCTTCTGCTTTTTCCGGTAATTGCCCGATGGTTTTTCAAGCGCTTTGATGACAGTATCTTGCAGTACCTTTTTGTGCTGGCAATGGTCTTTTTCAGCGGTTTTCTTGCCGAAGCGGCTGGTGTAGAAGCTATTATTGGCGCTTTTCTTGGAGGTCTTGCCCTGAACCGCCTAATTCCGAGGACATCAGCGCTCATGAACAGAATCAAGTTTGTTGGCAATGCTATCTTTATCCCCTTTTTTTTGATCGGTGTCGGTATGCTGATCAATATCCAAGCATTCTTCAAAGGTTATGAAACCATTAAAGTAGCCCTGGTCGTTACGTTAGCCGCTACAGTGGCCAAATATCTTTCAGCCTGGATTACCCAGAAACTTTTCGGTTTTTCGCTTGATCAGCGCAGGTTGATTTTCGGACTGATCAGTGCTCATGCCGCATTGGCTCTTGCAACGGTAATGATCGGCTACAATATTGTTACTGGCTATACCCCTGCCGGTACACCAGTCAGGTTGCTTGATGAAAGTGTTCTGAACGGGACTATCCTCTTTATTCTGGTCACCTGCACTCTGGCAACAGTTATTGGCGAAAAAGGGGCTCGTAATGTCGCGTTGGCTGAAGCTGCTGGTGATGCTGCAAAACCAGGACAACCAACCGTTGAAAAACGGATACTGATTCATACGAACGATATAAAGACTGTTGACGAGCTGGTCAATTTGAGTGTCACCGTTAGATCAGGTAAAACTCGCAGTGGTATTTATGCCATGCATGTAGCCGATAACAGTTTGCCCGACGAAACGGCAGAAAAGAATGCTGAGAAAATTCTTGAAATGGCAGCAGTTGTTGCATCGTCTACCGATAATGTGTTGACCGGGCTGCTTCGTTATGACAACGATGTGGATAATGGTATTGCCGGTGTTATAAGAGAGCAGAAGATCACCGATTTGATTTTGGGACTCCACCACCAGAACGTTCTCACCGACAGTTTTCTCGGAAGTTCATCAGAAAAAATTC
>CAIYWF010000297.1 GCA_903929845.1 uncultured Chlorobiaceae bacterium
CCTGGAGGCCGGGGGTTCGAGTCCCCTCATTCACCCATACATAGAAGGCCCCATCGACTAGTGGTTAGGTCATCACCCTTTCAAGGTGGTAGCACGGGTTCGAATCCCGTTGGGGTCACTCAATAAAGCTCTGTTCGTTGCCAGTACAGAGCTTTTTTTGTTCATGAAAGCAGATCTCTCCGATGAAAATATCTGTCAGTTGGCTCAAAGATTTTTTACCTGATTTTTCTTCAGATACGGCATCGCTTGTTGAAAAACTGACATTTCTCGGGCTTGAGGTTGAGGAAGTTCAGGAGCACTCTCTTCCCGACGATCTGGTGGTTGTCGGCAGAATTGATGAAGTGCGGCCTCATCCCAATGCAGAGCGATTGACACTGTGCCGCGTGGATGTCGGTCGCGACGAGCCCCTGCAGATTGTCTGCGGCGCCCCGAACGTCAAAGCTGGGATGCTTGTGCCTGTAGCAACTGAAAAGGCGAAACTTCAGCTTCGTGACGGTCAGACCATTACCATCAAACCATCAAAAATACGCAGTGAGCGCTCCTTCGGGATGATTTGTGCCGCTGACGAACTTGGTCTTTCTGATGACCATTCCGGAGTTATGGAGCTTGATTCCTCCTGTATTGTAGGTCAACCCTTCTCCCGTTACCTTGACGGTGACGTGGTGCTTGATATTGCCGTGACGCCAAACAGGCCCGATGTTCTCTCTCACCTTGGTGTGGCAAGGGAGCTCGCCGGGTGCGATCAGATACACTATCCGTCCCTGCATCCAGTACCATTTTCACAGTCAGGCGCGCTGGTTGAGGTTCTGGACGCAGTAGCTTGCCCCTATTACACAGGCGTGGTCATTCGAGGCATAACCGTTGCCGAATCTCCCGCATGGCTGCGGAAAAAGCTTGAAAGTATTGGTCTCAGGCCCAAAAACAATATCGTTGATATTACCAACTATATTCTTCATGCGCTTGGTCAGCCCCTTCATGCCTTTGATCTTGCCAAACTTTCCGGAGAGCGGGTGGTGATACGGAGCGACATGCGGGCAGAATTTGCTGCCATCAATCAGCAACTCTATAAGGTCGAACCCGGAATGCCGGTTATTTGCGATACCCTGAAACCCGTTGCGTTGGCAGGCGTCATGGGCGGGCTTGATTCAGCCGTCAGTGATACCACAACAGATATTTTACTTGAATCAGCCTTTTTTGATCCCTCAATGATCAGGAAATCTGCAAAAAAAGCAGCGCTTTCCTCAGATGCCTCCTATCGTTACGAGAGAGGTATTGATCCACACAACGTCAGACGGTCGTCAGAGTGTGCTGTAGCGCTGATACTTGAGCTTGCAGGAGGCAGAATTGAAGAGGCTCAGGAGTGGGGTTCCATGCCTGCTCCATTGCGGAAGGTCACCTTGCGGCCAGACCGGGTCAATGCCTTGCTCGGCAGTTCTATCAGTGCCGACGATATGGTGGAGATGCTTGAGCGCATAGGCTTTTCAGCAGAAGGAACGGCAGGTGAGACTATAAACGTTGAAGTGCCCTCCTTCAGAGTTGATGTTTCTGAAGAGATTGATCTTGTTGAGGAGGTTGCCCGCCTGTACGGTTACGACAATATTCAGCCTTCATCACAGATGGCGACCATCTATCCGCAGTCGCGCAAACATCCCGAATTTTTTCCTGACTTCCTTCGCTCTCTTCTGGTTGGGCTGAATTTCCGGGAAATTCTGACCAATCCACTCATGAAAAAAGAGGAGGCTGGATTGTTCAGCGACAGACTTGTTGGAGTGCTTAATCCTATCAGTGAAGGGCTTGAGGTTCTCCGCCCAGGGCTGGTGCCCGGATTTCTCAAGGTTATCAGCCATAATATCAGGCATGGCAATCGTGATCAGAAACTCTTTGAGGTCGCCAAGGGATTTCAGAGTATTCCAGAGAGTGACCGTAGTGGCGAGTCGAGGCTCAACGGGTACAAGGAGCAGGAATATCTTGTCATGGTAATGACGGGTAGCCGTTTTCCGAGAATCTGGAACCAGTCGTTCGAAAAGGTTGATTTTTACGATCTTATGGGTTCTGTCGAGATGCTTCTGGAAAAGCTGAATTTGCTTGATAAATCAGCAGTGAATCTTTATAATAGAAGCAATGTCGGCATTGATGTGAAGTTGACAGAAAAAGGAAAGACCCGCTCATACAGGGTGGGGGCGGTTCAGCAGGTTAATGATGACCTGCTGAAGAAATTTGATATCGCGCAGGATGTTTATGTAGCGGAAATTGATGTGGCAGTTCTGGAATGCTGTTTCAATTCAGATGTCACCTATGAGCCGACATCCAGATTTCCAGTTGTTCAGAGGGATATATCGCTTATGTTGCCGCCGGATGTTACCGTTCAGTCACTTGTAGAACTTGTACGTTCAAGTGACTCGTTGATCAGGGGTGTCTCAGTTTTTGACCTTTTCGAGCGCACCAGCGAGGATGGAGGAGAGCGCAGTGTAGCGCTTTCTCTTGAAATTGTGGATCATAAGGGAACATTGCAGGAAAAGAGAATCAGCGATATTCTTTCGAAAGTCGGCAGTGATGCCGAAAGTAAACTTGGTGCGGTGATTCGACAAGTCTGATCCTC
>CAIYWF010000298.1 GCA_903929845.1 uncultured Chlorobiaceae bacterium
GTGTCTGTTCCTTTTTATCGTGTATGTCTTATAATACATACGTACACGTTAAAAAGCAAGAAAAAAGCACGATTTTGCTTGAAAATCGTGCCTGCGCGGTGATGTTTTTCGTTAATGTGTACGCTTTATCCGACTTTCAGGTTATTAACGGCAAGGCTCGCCGCCGCTCACGCGGAAAGATCGATTATGTCCTCCGTCTGAAAGTCAACGATCACACCCAGCCGGTAGCTCTTGCTCTTCTCGAAGCAAAAAAAGAGAGCCTTCCCCCCGGTCACGGACTCGATCAAGCCAAAGGCTACGCCGAATGCCGTCGCCATAACGTCAAATTTGTTTTCTCCTCCAACGGCCATCTTTTCGTTGAATTCGACTGCTTCACCGGCCTGACCACAAAGCCAAAACCAATCAGCCAGTTTCCAGCTCCTGATGAACTCCGTACCCGGTATGAACAAGGCATGGGCTTCACCCTCAACTCACCAGCCGCAAGCCCGCTGCTCCAGCAATACCCTGGCGGTGAAGGAACCCGTCGATACTACCAGGACGCCGCCATCCGTGCCGTCATGGAAAAAATTGCCCAGTGCGCCGAAACCGGACAATCCAAACGAGCCCTTCTTTCGCTTGCTACAGGTGCAGGCAAAACCTTCATTGCCGTCAACCTGCTCAAACGCCTCTCAGACGCCGGGCAGCTTACCCGTGCGCTCTTCGTCTGCGACCGTGACGAACTTCGTTCCCAGGCACTCACCGCCTTCCAGAACGTTTTCGGCTCCGATGCGGCAGAAGTCTATCGCAACGCAGACGGCATGAACAATGCCAGAAACGCACGAATCCATATCGCCACCTACCAGACGCTTGGCATAGAAACGGAAAACGGCGATGCCTCCTTTCTCACCACCTTTTACCCTGAAAACCATTTTACCCACATCGTCATTGACGAATGCCACCGCTCGGCCTGGGGCAAATGGTCACAGGTACTCACCCGTAACAGCCACGCAGTCCAGATAGGTCTCACCGCAACACCCCGCCAGCTCAAATGCAAAGAAGAGAGCCGCGAAGCCATCAAAGACACCGAAATCACAGCCAACAACATCAACTACTTCGGCCTGCCGGTGTACGAATACGAAATAGCACAAGCCATCGAAGACGGCTACCTCGCAGCCTGCGAAATCCGGAAGGGGAGAGTCAATCTCGATGATACCGGCATCACGAAAGAGCAAATCATTGCCCGCTCGCCAGTGGACGCTCTCACCGGTCAACCCATATTGGAAGAGGAGATTGATGAACTCTACCGAAAAACCCAGTACGAACAGCAGCTTCTTTTGCCTGATCGGGTCCAGGCAATGTGTCAGGATCTCTTCCGCTACCTGCTCGACAGTGGAGGCCCCGAACAAAAGAGCATTATTTTCTGTGCCCGCGACAGCCATGCCGATGCCGTTGCAGTCTGCATGAACAACCTTTATGCCCAGTGGTGTACCTCGAATGGGCGGCAGCGGCTTGAAAATTACGCCTTCAAATGCACCGCCGCCAGCAGCGGTAACGACCAGCTCCCTGATCTTCGCGCCTCATCCCGCAGCCACTTTATCGCCACAACAGTCGATCTCCTCTCCACCGGCGTTGATGTTCCCTGTGTGCGCAACATTGTCTTCTTCAAATACCTCAAAAGCCCTATCAGCTTCTACCAGATGATCGGACGCGGCACCCGCATTGATGTGCTCACAGCAAAACTGATGTTCTGCGTCTACGACTATACCGACGCCTCGCGCCTCTTTGGCGAAGAGTTCATCACCAAACCACCCCGCACCAGTAGCGGGGGAGAAGGCCCCCAGCCGCCTCTGCCGCCTGAGCCGACCATTGTTGTCGAAGGCTTTGACGTGCATATCACCGATGCCGGGCGTTTTATTGTGGTCGATGTTGATGGCCGGGCAATGCCTGTCCCGCTCGAAGAATACAAAGCCAGCCTCGCCGCCCGTCTGGTGCAGGAGGTA
>CAIYWF010000299.1 GCA_903929845.1 uncultured Chlorobiaceae bacterium
AACAGCTACCATTGTGCTGGTGGCAATGATTGACTATCATGTGTTCTGGAAGACCAGCAAGATTATTCTTTTTTCCGGTATTGTTCTCCTTACCCTGCTTCTTGCCATGAAAGCGGTTGGTCTTATTTCGGGGGCTGCACGCTGGATAGGCTTTGGGCCGCTCAAATTTCAGGTATCCGACTTTGCCAAGTATGCCATTATCTTTCATTTTTCGAGGCTTATCAGTGAAAAACAGGCGTATATAAAGGATCTCAATAACTCCTATTATCCCCTGCTCATCCTTCTGATGACTGTCGTTGCCCTTGTGGCCCTTGAACCGAACTTCAGTACTGCGTCGCTTATTGCCGTAATAGGGTTTACCCTAATGTTTATTGGTGGTGTGAATATTCGCCATCTTCTGGCGACCGCATCGCTGCTTATTCCTGTTGCGGCTGTTTTTGCCATTGCAGCTCCCTATCGTGTTGCCCGTCTACTCTCATTTACAAGCGGAGATGAAAAAGGGTTGAGCTATCAGGTCGTGCAGGCATTGATCGGCCTTGGCAACGGCGGACTTTTTGGGCTTGGTATCGGAGCGAGCAAGCAACGGGAGCTCTATCTGCCTCTCTCCTATAACGATTTTGTCTTTGTCATTATCGGGGAGGAGTACGGATTTATCGGGGCTGTTGCCGTCATCGCGCTGTTTGCAGGATTTTTTGTTTGTGGTCTTATCATAGCCAAGCATGCTCCTGATAATTTTGGGAAATATGTAGCAAGTGGTATCACTCTGGCGATTACTCTTTTTGCTTTTGTTAATATTGCGGTTGCCTGTCATCTCCTGCCAACCACTGGTGTCGCGTTGCCTTTTATCAGCTATGGAGGTACAGCTCTCCTGTTTAACTCTCTTGGGGTAGGTATTCTTATGAGTATATCGCGGCATAAAAAAAACGTAATTGAAAGGGGTGTGCTCTCCGATGTTACTGGTGGGAGAAATGTATGAAAGTACTTTTTGCCGGGGGAGGAACTGGCGGCCATCTCTATCCGGCTGTAGCCATGGCCGTAGAACTCAGGAAGCTGCTGCCCAATGTCGAAATTTCATTTGCCGGCACGACCGGCGGTATCGAGGCGACTGAAGTCCCAAGGCTTGGCTTCCGGCTGCACCTTATTCCGGTCAGAGGCTTGAAAAGAGGGCGTTTGCTGGTCAATCTCATTGCGAACATCGGTGTTCTTGCTGATTTTTCAGGGGCTCTGGGCCGTGCGGTTTCTCTTGTCCGGCGGGAAGCTCCCGATGTTGTTGTCGGTACCGGTGGATTTGTCAGTGCGCCTCTTCTTTTTGCGGCGCAGCTCATGGGAAAAAAAACACTCATTCAGGAACAGAATGCTTTCCCCGGAGTAACGACAAAACTGCTTGCAGCGCTTGCCAGTGAAGTGCATCTCTCTTTTGAGGAAGCTCGCAGGTTTCTTCCAAAAACTCAACGAATCTTTGTTTCTGGCAATCCTGCCCGCTCTTTTGAGCTGCTGGAGGCGTCTGTTGCAAGGAGCCATTTCGGTTTGCACGAAGCACGTCCTACTCTTCTTGTTTTTGGCGGGAGCCGGGGAGCTCGTTCGATAAACAACGCTGTGCTTCAGCGGCTCAGCGAGATTACCGCGTCAGCAAATCTTGTATGGCAGACCGGAGCGCTTGATTTTGAGCGTCTCAAGGGGCTTGTGTCGCCCTCCCCGTATCTCTGGATTGCGCCTTATATTGAAGATATGGGTGCGGCATACAGCGCGGCAGATCTTGTTCTTTGCCGGGCAGGAGCTTCATCTCTTGCCGAGCTGACAAATCTTGGCAAGCCTTCGGTTCTTGTTCCCTATCCTTATGCCACAGGCGACCATCAGCGCCATAATGCACGGGCGCTTGTAGACAATGGGGCAGCCATAGTTGTTGACGATGACCGTCTCGGAGAGGATGTCTCGTCAGCCACTATTTTTGAGTTGCTGCATGATGCTGAAAGGCTGAAAAATATGGGTGCAGCATCACGAAAACTGGCTCATCCCGACGCATCCTGTCAACTTGCCCGGCGAATCATCAGTCTTGCAGAATAATATTAACGGAGAGGACTTATAATGGAATTGGGAACAACAAAAAGCGTTCATATTGTAGGGATAGGCGGCGCAGGGATGAGTGCTATCGCGGAACTGCTCCTGAAGTCGGGTTTCCGTGTTTCAGGTTCTGATCTTTCCTCAGGCGAGGTGACCGACAAACTTACCGAGCATGGAGCAATAATATACAGGGGGCATCGTGCCGAACAGGTAGCTTCATGCGATGTTGTTGTCTACTCCTCGGCCATCAGGCCGGAAGAAAACATAGAGATTATTGCGGCTGAAAAGGCAGGCATTCCTGTCATCAAGCGGGATGAGATGCTTGGAGAGCTTATGCGCTATAAGTATGGAATATGTATTTCCGGCACTCATGGAAAGACAACGACTACAGCAATGATTGCCACCATGCTGATTGAATCGGGTGAATCGCCGACCGTCATGATTGGTGGTATATCGGACTATCTGAAAGGGAGTACGGTTGTCGGTGAGGGGAAATTCATGGTTATCGAAGCCGATGAATATGATCGTGCTTTTTTGAAGCTTACCCCGACCATTGTCATCGTCAACAGCCTTGAGTCTGAGCACATGGACACTTATGGGACACTTGATGAGCTGAAACAGGCATTTATTGCCTTTGCCAACAAGGTTCCTTTTTATGGACGGGTGATCTGTTGTGTTGACTGGCCGGAGATCAGGAAGATTATTCCTTCTCTCAATCGTCTCTATACTACGTTCGGTATTGAGGAGTCTGCGAATGTAATGGCATCAGATATGGTTTTTGCAAAAAATCATACTAGCTTTACGATTCAGGCTTATGGACGAGAGTACCCTGATGTTTGCATCAACGTGCCGGGCCGACACAATGTGCTCAATGCATTGGCCGCTTTTTCGGCGGGCCTTGAACTTGGGATACTGCCTGACCGGCTGATTGTCGGTCTTGGCCGCTACAGCGGCATGAGAAGAAGGTTTCAGGTGAAGTACGATAATGGTGCAGGGCTTATGGTTGTGGACGATTACGCTCACCACCCTTCGGAAGTCAAGGCTACCGTCAAGGCCGCTAAAAGTGGATGGCTTGATACCAGAGTAGTCGCTGTTTTTCAACCGCATCTCTTTTCCCGAACCATAGAATTTGCTGACGAGTATGGCTGGGCGCTTTCACGGGCCGATGTTGTTTATGTTGCCGATGTCTATCCTGCACGTGAAAAGGCCGTTGACTATCCGGCTGTAAGCGGGGAATTGGTTGCTGCTGCTGTATGGAAGGCAGGATGCAGGCATGTTGAGTTTATTGCAGACATGGAGGCGCTTTTTACCGCACTCCAGAGTTATTCAGCCAACGGAAACATGCTGCTTTTCATGGGCGCTGGTGATATTACTCATCTTGCTTCGAGAGTTGCCGAATTCTGCAGGCAGTCCGGATCGATCAGTTATGTCTGATTCCGAATACCATGAATATCCCGGAGCTCTGCCGGATGGTGAGGAAATTCGGAGCGATGTTGCCTCTCCTTCTGAGGGGGGCAACTGGTTTGCGCTGTTATTTATTTTGATGATGGTGATTGCCGTTCTAGCGGGCTTAGTCTCTGTTGCCTCGCATTGGAAAAAAGAGTTGGTTGTCAGGGATTTTGTTGTTGACGGGGCCTCGATTATTGATGACAAAGAGCTTTTATTACGAATCAAGGATTATAAAGGCAGAAATCTGCAGGAGATTGATGCTGAAGAGCTGAAACAGAGGATTATGGTTATTCCCTATCTCAGGGATGCTGTGATCAGCAAAGAGCTGAACGGTATCGTCCGCGTCAGGGTTTTAGAGCGTGTGCCGATTGCTTTAACAGAAATTGACGGTCAAAGGAAGGTTATTGATCGTGAAGGATTTCTTCTTCCATGGAAACCAGTGATTGTAGAACGTTTTCCGAAATTGCTTGAAATTGCAGCAATAAACCGTCTGAAAACGGCACGGAATGGCCTGCAGCAAATCGATAGTCGTGATGTTGCATTGATCCTGCAGTTTCTTGAGGCGTTGTCAAAGACAGAGTACGCAAGCATGCTTGTTCGCGAACTTCATCTTGCAGGCAACAATATGACATGGTACAATGCCGTCCAGGCTCCTACCCGTTTTATTATTGGTAATGACGGTAACTTCAAGGAAAAGTTGAAAAAATTTGAGATATTCTGGCAAAAGGTCATTTCAAAAAAAGGTTTTGGATGTTATGACACTGTGGATCTGAGGTTTAGAGACAGGATTTTTACCACGGATCTTGTATCTCCACAGGAGCCGCAGGATATTTCTCCATGAAAATTATGCAAGTATAGAACGATGCTGAAAAGCAATATTGCAGTAGGTCTTGATATTGGAACAACCAAGGTGTGTGTTGTTGTTGCTGAAAAAGATGAAATAGGAAAACTCAACGTGCTTGGCAAAGGACGTTCTAATTCCGATGGTCTTCAACGGGCAACAGTGGTGAATATTAATAAAACGGTAGCTTCTATCCGGGCGGCTGTTGCGGATGCTGAACGGGAGTCATCTATCCGTATCCACGGAGTCAATGTCGGGATTTCCGGTGCGCATGTCCATTGTATTCATAGTAATTCGGAAATCAGTATCAATCAGACAGGGATTGTCAATGAGTCTGATGTGAAACGGTTTCTGGAAAAGGCCAAAACCAATATCCGGTATCTGGATATCGATCATGAAATTATTCATGTCATTCCCCAGGAATTCATCGTTGATGATCAGGATGGGATTCTAGACCCGATAGGTATGGCCGGAACTACTATGAGAGTCAG
>CAIYWF010000300.1 GCA_903929845.1 uncultured Chlorobiaceae bacterium
GAGCCCTTGACCTCTGGCTGGAAAAAGGCGATAACCAGAAGGTTCTGTGGCCTTCTACCATCCAACTTAGCGAGGATTACTACAACAGTTTGGTAAAACATGCCGTACCGCTTGACGAAAGAGCACTGGCTGCTCTATCACATTCTCCAATGGGATTGGATGTCTATTCTTGGCTCGCACAACGACTTCACCGGGTCACTGCATCAAAACCACAATTCATCACCTGGGTTGCGCTTCAGGACCAGTTCGGATACAATTATGGTCGTATTATTGATTTTAAAATGGCCTTCCGAGACATTCTTACGATGGTACATTCCCAATATCCGGAAGCTAAATTTGACATCGATGGAACAGGTATGACTCTGAAAAACAGCCCTCCACCAATAGGAAAAAGACAGTTCCTGGTCACCTAAAAAGTTATCAACATTTGAGTGTGGATAACGCAAGTTATCCACGGGCACTTGGTCAATGTTTTCACGTGCAGTTGGTCACAAATAACGGTAAAAAACCACGGGCACTTGGTCACACAATCCTATAGTATACTACCTATAGTTAATCCTGTAGTTATATCTCAACAACAAATTTTTTATAGGGAAAAAGAAAAAAATACCCGTTTATGCTCTTACATTTTTCGATATAATCACGGATACATTCGTTTTAAGCCTGATATTTCGATATCCCAGCAAAATATACTGATCAATAACACAGGATTATTGCATTTTTTAAGCATGAATCACGGGCAGTTGGTCACACCATGATTCATGCTAACATTATTATTTTTTATATATTTAAGTCAATAAACCTATCAATAGATAGTTTTATGCTCTTGCTGTTTTTTACGGGCAGTTGGTCACCGCATAAAAAAATACCTTCATATTAGCTCATCTTCCATCTCAAAAGTATCATTTCGTTCCTTCAGTAAATAAAACACCTCTTTTATCAAGATATTCACGGGCAGTTGGTCACCGATAAATATTTATTATCTCTATTTATTATTGATATTTATATGATTTTTTACCTACCAGGGGACTCTCCATGCTTGATTCTGTAAATATCATCCTGCAATTCAGATAACCACGGGCAGTTGGTCACAGGCAAATATCTTATAACTGTTTATACATTTGATCACTACATGATTTTAATATTGGAGGTATGCTTACTCAGAGCTTTCTGTACTATGAGTTATCAACGGGCAGTTGGTCACCTATAATTTTGATGTAACATATTGATAATATTATAAATAACTGATTATTAGAAACCTATGGATAAAGCATACATATATCCCCCTTGATCGGCGTTATGACCTTTTCAGTGCAAACGAATGAATGGAAGGATCCATAACGAGATTTTTTATGAGCATTCAATGTGTTTTCAAATAAACTATCAACGGGCAGTTGGTCACACCATCATATTAGATAACTCTTTAATATAAAATATTATAGATAATACATGTTGTCACGCAGAAAGCTCAAACAATACCCAAAATCCACCTTTAAGAGGTCTTTCCAGGTATCAGTGGGTGCTGATTAATCTCTTGAGATTCAGGAGACAAACAGGCTGGATAAAAAGATGAAAGGGGAGTGGGAGTTCTTTTTATGCCCTTAAGCGTGCTCAGAGAGGCTTTTTTTACATAATCGCGGTTTTGTGTGCGTCGCCCTTGTTTTTTATGACTATGGCCGCTAACGGTCATTTATTGGCGCAAATGACCGGCTTTATCAATGCGATATTCAAGCGCACCGCTTTTTTTTCGATTGCGTATTAATAAAATATTCTTAGGTTTGATTTGTAACCAGATTCATGTTCTTACGCAGCATCTCCATTTTTCGTGAGCCGGCCTGCAGGTGTTGATACCAAAATCCACACTTTACCCCATACTTTTCAAACAAAAAGGCTTTATACTGTGTAAAGCCATCGTGTCATTTTAGAGGTTGATGACGGGCATGTCAGTGGTAGTCGCAACAAGAGAACCAGCGCCCCAATTCATCCTCATACTACCCTTGATTCAAGCATAGAGTCGGATTCCAGCAGGGGTGAGACCGTTATCACCCATTTCCTCATGGA
>CAIYWF010000301.1 GCA_903929845.1 uncultured Chlorobiaceae bacterium
GAAAGGCGCACAAAATGACGAACGACCTCGCTTTCGGAAACCTCCGGAAGTTCCGCTGGTGTCTGGCGCAGAAACCTGGATGGCAGAATAGAATCCAGTGGCATTTCCGGCAGATCATGACCGGAGAGAGTGTAGCCTTTCCGGCCACTGCGGGACAAATCAAAAATCAGTTTTTCTCTCATTCTTCTTAAGGTCTAAAACTATATATTATTGTTTTATAACATCTTAACTGATAAAAAAACCCTTTAAATCAGTCTTAACTTTACGGAAACTTTACAAATGCCTCAATAATCCCGCTTTTTGGCCCCTCTTTACTTTATAAGGTATGTTCTGGGAAGTAAAGGTAAGTTAAGAAATAGAGTGAACAGTTATTTAAAAACGTGAATTATTTATCTCTTCTAAAACATAGCATTACATAGCATCATAGCATCGAAAAGTTAAGAAAAATTGCCTGTTTTTTTGGTGTCAGGAAAAAGGTTTGCTGCCAGTTGGAACGGAATCATCGCCAACTGGATTGTTGCCGGTTACGCTGTAAAGTGGTTGACTGCGAATGGGGAAGCAAAAACCCCGGTGGAGTACCGAAGCTTTTGCGTATACTTTGATTTTATCAGAAAAAAAATGGAGAATTCATGGTATCAAAAAAACTTACTCCCTCGCAAGAGGTTGCGGAGATTATTAGATCAATGCAAGGAAACGGTATATCCTTATGCGCTATATGGAAAACGCTAAATAATAAAAAGATAGAGCTGTTAGATGTAACCGATTATGATGTTGATTTAGTGTTTGCGTATGATGAAGCTGCAAGAAATATTATGGATATAGTAGTTGATCGAAATTTAAAGGGTATGGAATACGAAAAAGCCAGAAAAGATGCTCAGGCTATAAAACTATATGAGGCAAATATTGCCGATGGTTTTGATGGTAGCCACCCTTACGAACGCCTTCGTATTATCTATACATCAAAAAAGAAATATAAAGATGCTATGAGGGTGTGCGGGGCATTTATCGACAATTAATCAATTAACAACCCGGAAATGAAAACCAAGTTTACTAAGGTTTTCAATAAGCTTTCGGAATTGGATGCAGAAAAGAAGGGGTAATCGGTTAAATGAAAACCCTGAGTAAAGTGCCGCTGCATTGCTTAATCCTTGACTTTTATCAACAAAACGGAGTGACTTGATGAAGAGGTCTTTATTTGGACTATCGCTAATCATTTTCTCATTTATTTCGAAGTGCGCCTACGCTGATGACGATATAAAAGTCAGGTATTCCACAGATGACTACACTAAGGTGACGAGCATATTTACCGATCAGTTTACGGTCAAAGACGTTACATCATTCCCGTTCCATCCTGAATGGGCTAAAGCAAATTTATTTTGCGTAATCTTTCGCGATGGAACTGTTGGAGGGTATTCGCTTCATATTTATTACTGGGATACTGACTGGGCATTCTTTTCTTCAGCGGTTGACAGAGACGGTAAAGAAATTGCGGTTAAGGTCAAGGATAGGCAGGTTAATGGAGCAAGCAATCTCAATGAGCAGTTTTATGCTGAGATTACGCGTGAATACCTTGACGAACACAAGGTATCTGGGTTAAATATAAGGTTTGATGGAAAGTATAAAAAAATGGTAGTAAAGGTACCGCCAGCATATATAGAGTCCTTTCTAAATGGAATAGCTAATGTGCAGGTAGCAAAAAATTTTCCGGTTTCAAAAATTGGTGCTTCATACGTACCAGCAAACGAAGAGGTCGCTAAAATTATCGGAACAGAAAACCCGCAAGGAGTGGTTTTGATGGTGATAACAAAAGATAGTCCTGCTGATAAAGCCGGCTTAAAGTATGGATACACGGTTATTGCTATAGATGGAAAGCCTGTTCAGGCAACAAGGACGGGCCTTGATGATGCTTTGAACGAAGCAAATGCCGGTAGCGTATTATCTTTAACGATCAGACGCGGAAAAAAAGAGTCTATTGTTCAGGTAACACTTTGAAGTAATTACCCGGCGAAGTGCCGGGGCTTTTGCGTGTAAAAAATCCGTCGTTACAGCCCAATCCGTTTTATGTCAATTCCTGCGACATCAAACACGAACACCCTTGAGCCTTCGCGATAAAACTCAGCTTCCATCTTAACTGTTTTAGCTTTTTTCAGTGCCAAAATAAACCCCTTCGCATCGGTAAGAAATAACCATCCTGACTGATGGTCTGTAGGCTCAACACCGTTGAACGCCCTTGTTTTCCCTTGATCGAACTTAACTTTTATCGGCTGACCTGAGAATGAACTATTAAATTGTCCCGTGTCAACAGTTAAATACGCCTGTATTTGTTTCCCGCGTTTTGCGATTGTAAGGTGTCCCTTGTTGTTGGATTTGTTATACGGAAAGGCAAAACTTACGGGACTGGAGCTATTAATTGTTGCGGATTTAAAGCTCGCGTTATCAATACCGTATGTTTCCGACGAATATTCCCACTTATCTGGCGTTATCGTAGATCGTGTTGTTTCGGGGGTTAATACGCTCTGCTCTGGAGCTGGTTTGTTGAGTGTCGTATTTTGTGGTAATAAAAAAGCCAGAATACCAATGAACGCTGCAACACCAAGCAATAAATACAAGAACCAACGATCCTGCTTCCGTGCTCCTTCTGGGACTTCGTCTTTGTTACTCATGGACTCACTATTTAATTTGATAAGCCTTTTGAAAAGTACGCAATAAAAACAATAACTGTTATTAGTTACCCATTTCATCCACTGGCTTAATCTTGATCTTTTCAGGAGGTCTGAAGGGGTCAATCTTTCTCGGTTGGCTGCTGGAATACTGCTGATCTTCACCGCCGGTTTGCAGGGTTTAATCATCTGATAACCATAATCATAATAAAAGTTTCTAAATATTTTTACTCCTATTGAAAAATAGTTTTACGACACAAAATAGTTCCGATTCACCTTGCTTGACATCCACAAAAACACGCCAAAGAATCCGTCTATTTATTTTTTTCTCTATCATTAGCCGGATAATCCTTATTCCCTCTATTGTGGCGTTATTTATCACTATAACTGCACCGTCACTTCAAAATAAGATAGTCTTGAACTAATCAATCTCTTTGTATTCTTGGCTCATTAAACAATTTAGTGGAATAGAGCAATAAAGCTGTAGACTGCAGTATTTAAGGACTATGCAAAAGTTAACAACACATTACCAGCAACTGTTGGGTCTTCCGGCCACCTGGGAGGTTGAAGATGTCAATTTATC
>CAIYWF010000302.1 GCA_903929845.1 uncultured Chlorobiaceae bacterium
CGCTCCCGCTCAAGGTCCATATCATCAAGAACCTGTGCAGAGGCCATCTGTGTGCGATCTAGCGTATGCGTTATTTCCAGCAGGCGATCGGCCAGTGTGGATTTTCCATGATCGATATGTGCGATAATGCAGAAGTTTCTGATGCGGCTTACTTCTGTACTGGACAAGGCCATAAAAAGGGCGTTTGATTCTTGTGAAAATTCAAGGTGAGGAATATAAGCAAATATTACGATTGTGACATTGCAGAGCGGTTACACAAAAAACAGAGTCTCTGCATCATGACGAAGGCCTCTGAGAAATTCAGACGCCTCCATGGGTTTGCGCCCCTCAAGCTGCAACGACAACAGCTCAAGCCAACCGTTGGTACCGCTTGCATAGAGTCGGCTTCTGTCGACAAGCATTGTTCCCGGAGAAACTGAAGGTATGTCGAAAAGAGCCGCAGGAGAAGCCCTGAATATCTTGATGGTTTTTCCCTGGAATGTTGTCCATGCCGCTGGTTTCAAGGCAAGACCCCTGATAAAATCATTGATGGCTGCAACCGGCTGCGCCCAATTAATTCGAGTATTATCCCGCGTAAGCTTGGGAGCCCTTGAGGCAAGCGCCTCATTCTGACCGGAGACGCTGACACTGCCAGAGAAGATCTGATGCAGGGTATTGACGACAACACTTGCTCCAATCTCCGACAGGCGACGGGTCAGATTGGTCGCATTTTCATCGGGGGCAATAGGTGTTTTTTCCTGAAGAATGATATTGCCGGTATCAACACGCTGCTGCAGAAAAAATGTTGTGACCCCGGTTTCTTTTTCTCCCTTGATGATGGACCAATTGATGGGAGCCGCACCCCGATAGGCCGGGAGAAGGGAGGCATGAAGATTGAATGCGCCGAGAGCTGCCTGTTCATAGACTGAGGGAAGCAGAATACGATAAGCGGCAACAACAATGACATCAGGCTTGTGTGCTGCAATCGTTGCTGCAAAATCCGGATCAGTGACATCATCAACCTCATACACAGGAAGCCCGAGAGCAAGAGCTGCAATCTTTACCGGAGATGGTTCTGCATCGGCATGTTTGCTCTTGCGCGGTTTATCCTTTCCTGTAACAACAAGCACAAGCTCGAACGCACTGTTTTCAGAAGCAATAGCCTGCAATGAGGGAACAGCAAATTCAGGGGTTCCCATAAAAATAATCCGCATAGCACTCAAGAAGGTTTAGATATCATAACAACACGCGAGTAACGACCGGATAGGCTGCATTGACAACACCAGAGGCAAGTGCCGCCAGCTCTTTCTGGATTTTTCGTCGATCGCGCTTTTCCAGCCGATCAACAAAGAGCGTCCCGTTGAGATGATCAATCTCATGCTGAATCACCCTTGCAACCATGCCGGAAAAATCACCAAGACGCTCTTCAAAATGCTCATCGCGGTATTTCAACGTAAGAGACGCAGGACGAACAACATCCCCCTGAACACCAGGAACACTCAAACACCCCTCCTCCATCTCATTGGAACCCCTGACCGCAAGAATATGAGGATTAATAACCACCATCGGCTTCTCATTCTCATAATTGCTTAAAGACGAAACATCAAGAACAAGCAGCCGCAGAGAATGACCCACCTGTGGCGCCGCCAAACCAATACCCGAAGCATTGCGCATCGACTCAAACATCGACCCTACAAGCTCCTCAATCTCACCATCAACACCCTTCAGCGGCTTTGCTTTCCGTCGAAGAACATCATCGCTATAAATAGTAATAGGTAATATCATTTTTTAGAGGTCCGTTTTGAGGGACACCGGTGACCAAATGTACCAAGAATCCGCTCGTCGCTGTATTGCTTCTCACCTCTCTGGCGCAACGACTGTGATCTCCAGTGAACCAGCAAGTCCAGCCCTCAAGGTATTGAGATGAATATAAAGCTTACCAGCTTAAAAAAAAGCAGGCTTCTCCTCACAGATTATTGATTTATAGCGGTTCTGAAACAGATAATCGGGCCTCTTGTGTCTCCGATTCTACAAGGTGGCATAACCTGTCAACAGTTTTGCACATGAGTTGATGCCAAGACCCTCCATGAGGCATAACACTCCTCCTGTCTGGATCGTCATGATTTTTTTCATTTTCTTTTGTTCGCATGAATAATTCATCAAAGCAAGTTCAACCGAGACGTTCTTACAAGCCCAGAGTTAACCGTTTTTTTTATAAAACCCTTTATCCTTGATAAGCTGAACCCACTCCCTCGCCTTTTGTTCTGCGGATACTGAAGGCATCGAGTGAATATCATTTGCAATATCCCTTAACGCTAACCTGCCCATGCCTGAAAAATCAATTTCTCTGGGTTCACCAAGCTTCCATGTCTGCGTTTGTTTGACCTTTCCTTTTTCAGGATAATCATACTCCGTCGGCTGAAACACCTTATCAAAAGAGCGTTCTTTCCACTCATCTGCTGGAAACGTAATCATTGAACTGACATCACCTCGAGGATTAAGCCTTGCACATCCGGCAGCAATAATCAAAGGACTACCGAAAACCGTTGCTGAATACTCCTTAGGAGTTCCCGTAAAACCGGCCATAACGTTACCACTTGCTATACCGAGTGCAGGACAGAACTTCATCGCATCATGATCCCCAATCCATCGTGCTACCTGCAGGGCATCGACAAAGGGATCTTCAGAACCAAACCGTGTGGAAAAAAGCAGCACGACCCCATTATCAAGAAATCTCTCGAGAACACAGAACCGCTCCGTGAGGAAGGATTCCCGAATCCAAACAAGAAACATATTCAGATAGATGTGCATTTCTGCAGGAGAGAGTTCAATGGACAGACGCGCAAAGTTCGTTACACCAACATAGAGCACTGTTGCCTCAAATTCAATGCCCTTTACCGAAAAACACCCAGAATACTGATCATCAATTTCAACATCGATGGTCAAGGGCTGGGAGATAAGGAATTCTGTTATAGTGTTATAGATGAATGGTGTTTTCACAATACTGAGGATATTGTCAGTTGACAACTTTGGCAACCCGTACGATTATATCAAGCATTGAAAAATGACTCTATCATAATCTTTAAATTGTATTGCCAAGTTATCAAATATGGAAAGAAAAGTATCATTGACGAGCGGATTTAGACCTGAGATGGTGATATTGAAGTATTCGTGCGGTTCTGTGGTTACTCTTCAGCCAGCTTCGCAACTTGACAGTACCAAATGAACTTAGAAACGATACATTATTCTTGACCGTATCTATACCATTAGCCGTTAATTTGCCCCCTGCTCCAAGCCAAAAAATGACGTATGTTGTAAATCCTGAATCATTTACAACAAAATCTTGATAACCGCTACCCTCTCAAGTATTTTTCAGACCGGCTTTTTTTTCGGATACTACTGATATTTTGCCTATAATTACTTTGCAATACAAAGCTTCTTTATCTCGTTGAGTCCGGTTTTTGTTGTTGCTATTTTGTCATTTTTCAGGCGTGTGTTGTCTCCGCCGTTGTTTATCCGGAATGTTGTAGTAGAACAGTGAGATGAAGGTGTGACATTTTTCTGTAGATAATAAGCAAACCATTAACTAAACGGAGAACGCAATGCCAGCTAACATTCTTGACTGGGGAATCAGAATCGGTATTCCTGCCGATTTCTGGATGCTGAAGGAAAAAATGGTCGGTGAATTTATTGCAGCAAACAAGCTCAAAGCTGTTACTCATGAAGCAATGCGCGTCGATGCCCACCCAATTTCCGAAAAGCTGGTTACTGAAAAGTATCAATCAATTACTGTCGACTACATTCTCAATATCCGCGGAGGCCGCAGAACTCCCCATCTGCACTACAAAGGAGATTTGTATATTCTGGATGCCAAACAATGGCAGTCGTTTTCAGGGCCGCTGTTGAAAGAGTTCAGTAATCATCTTGCTGCAGCAAATACTATAGGGTTTGAAAACTTTATGGAAATTGGCGAGTCGATCAGTGCTATCAGTCATCTGTGAACTTCAGCAAAGGAGGTGTGGTTCCATGCCTCCTTTGCGCTGATTATTTTGATATATGAAATTTACACTTGCCCTTACTCTACAGTGCAATCTTGCGTGTACGTATTGTACATCAACAAGGGTCAGAAGCAGATGAGTCCTGAAACTGCAGGGCTTATTGTTGATTTCATCTTTCAGTCTACTCCGCCTGGCGAGAAAATTGATATCGGCTTTTTTGGTGGTGAGCCTCTCCTTGAGGTTGAGCTTATGAAAACAATTGTTGGAATGATAACAGGCCACAGGCTTTATGAGAGCCAAAGAGTGCTGTTTTCGGTGATAACGAATGGTACACTTTTTTCTGATGAGATTGCGGCATCCCTGAAACAGTCTAACATCACCTTGGGAATAAGTTGTGACGGCCCACCACAGGTAAATGACTATTCAAGGGTTTTTGCTGATGGAAGCGGTAGTTCCGGGATTGTTGAGGCGAACATCAGGAAAGCATTGCGTTTTTTTCCATTTATGCCTGTCAATGCGGTTTACAGGCCGGAAACGCTGCGTTTTCTACCTGAAGTTATTGATTATTTTGCCGGACTCGGCGTCAGGAACATCTACCTTAACCCTGATATTTCTGCTCGATGGACCAGAGAGGATGTTGCAATGCTTCCAGAGCTTTATGGGAGTATCGGCAA
>CAIYWF010000303.1 GCA_903929845.1 uncultured Chlorobiaceae bacterium
ACCTACCCATAACATTCAGAGCTGGTGATGGGACTCGAACCCGCAACCTGCTGATTACAAATCAGCTGCTCTACCAATTGAGCTACACCAGCAGCTCACTCAAAAAACAGGGCTGGTAATATAATGAGAGGTTTTCAAAATTCAAAAGAAAAAAGATTATTTCATATAATCATCTTTTACTGCCGCAAAAAAACCTGCAAGACGAATCGTAGTTTTTCTCGAAACTGCTCTTTGTGAAAAAGCCAGAACCGTATCAATCAACGTTGGAAATACTCGTATACGATTTTTTTTCAACCCTTTAAGTACGGCTTTGACCACCACATCAATTCCTGAAATCGGTAATCGAATGTTTGCCGCATTATGACCGGCACGTCCAAAAAAACCAGTATCGACAAAACCCGGACAGACGGCAAAAACCTTGATCCCTTTGCCCTTCAACTCCACATAAAGCGCCTCAGTAAGCGTCAAAACAAATGACTTTGTCGCCGAATACAGAGCAAGTCCAGGGACGCCCTGCAGACCGCCAAGAGAGGCTACATTGATGATGATTCCTTTTTTCCTTTCAACCATATCGGACAAAAAAAGACGGGTAAGCCGAACCATAGCCATCATATTGACCATCATAATCTCCTGGAGCTTCCCAAGAGGCAGATCATTGAAATCGCCCGCATGGGACAATCCCGCACTATTGACAAGAATATCAACCATTATCTCCTGTCTGTGACAGAATTCATAAACCCTGGCCGGGCTTTCTGCATCACTCAGGTCTTCAACACAGATTTCTACTTTAATTCCCCAGTCTTGCCAAAGCTGCTGAGCCAAAGCTCGCAATTTGTCGGCAGAGCGGGCTACGAGAACAAGGTTATGACCCCTCCCGGCAAATTCACGTGCAATAGCTTCACCAATCCCCATGGATGCACCGGTTATTAACGTAAACATCATACCGGATCAACCCATTTCCCCTGCACTCTGATGAGAGATATCAGTCTTTCAACAGCTTCCTGCTCTGAAATATTCTCTTCTACGCACTCCCTGCCGACATAAAGACTGATGCGATTCTTTCCGGCTCCCACATAGCCGAAATCAGCATCGGCCATCTCGCCAGGACCGTTAACGATGCAGCCCATGATTCCGATTTTCAACCCTTTGAGGTGGGCTGTCCTCTGTTTGATTGCCGCCACAGCCTTTTCGAGCTCAAAGTAGGTTCTTCCGCAACCAGGACAAGAGATAAATTCAGTTTTCGACATTCTGATTCTTGCACCCTGAAGAATATTGAACGCCAGACTTACCTCATCATCAGCAGATAACATGGTATTAAGGGAAAGCATATCACCGATACCATCACAGAAAAGTGTCCCGGTCTGTACTGAACTCTTAATAATACTTTCAAGTCGGTCAGAAACATCTGCTTTGAAGCGAACAAGAAGGGGATAATCCAAAGAACTGCTTTTAAATGCCTGCACGAGCCTCCGATAGACAAAAACAACATGGTCTGACTGTACTGAAAAAAGAAGTCGATGCGCATGGCGCCTGTTGAGCTTTTCTGCAAGATGAACAAGCACTCTTGCAGGAACAGAGTATCCTGACGCTTGATGAAGAAAACATAACTCGACAACCGCAAGCCGCTCATTGCCAATAAGCTGTAACAACTCGTTTTCAAACCTCTCGCCCTCAATAATATCAAACCTTACCTTCGACACCTTATGAAGCAAACGGCCAAAAATTGGTAAATCGCTTGTCGATGCAACAACACAGCGACCCTCCTCCCCCAGTCGTCCAAGCAGTTTATCAAGTGCATCAAGATCACCCTCATTGTTAACTCTAACAGAAACAAACTCTGAACGGATGATATCCTGAGGCTTATCTGGAGCAAGCCTCATCATAATTTCTTCAATAACCGCATCACGATCGGAAAGGGAAGCGTGCACCTCCGTTTCCACTCGCGGCACATTATCTCCTCCTATCGCCATGCCTGCCAGCGCAATCTGGCTCGAAGCCCTTCGTTGATAACTGAACGGACTGAATGGCGGCAGTTCATGAGTTGAAAGAGTATGATTTGCCTGTTTGTTGCGGCTATCAATAACATGCTTCAGAGGAATATGCCCCCTGTCACCATTGACAAGATGAAACTCATTATACTTCTTCACAATAGCGAAACCAACAGGAACCTCATTCACAGGATCTTCAGTCAGGGAAACCCTGATAGTATCTCCCAGTCCATCTTCAAGGAGTGCACCAATACCCATGGCCGACTTGACGCGACCCTCGTCGCCATCTCCAGCCTCAGTTACCCCGAGATGAAGCGGATAAGCATAACGAAGCTCTGCATCAGCCTCTTGCACAAGAAGCCGATATGCCTGAATCATAACACGAACATTTGAAGATTTCATCGAAAACAGGATATCATAATAGCCAGCTTCCTCACAGAACCTTGCAAATTCCAGCGCTGCTTCAACCATACCTTCAGGAGAGTTCCCGTATCGACCGACAATCCTGTCGGACAAGGAGCCATGATTGGTGCCTATTCTCATGGAAACCCCATATTGACGGGTTTTTTCTACCAGAGGCGCAAATTCCAGGCGAACATGTTCAATTTCATTCAGGTACTCCTCTTCCGTATACTCGTTGCTTGAAAATTTTTGGCTGGTGGCGTAGTTGCCCGGATTTATACGGATATTTTCAACAAATTCAACAGCCTTGAGTGCCGCTCGGGCGGAAAAGTGTATATCCGCAACAAGTGGAGTATCAATGCCGTCACGGCGAAGCTGCTCTCTGATATACCTGAGATTTTCAGCATCCTTCTCTGTAGGTACCGTGAGCCGGATAATTTCACACCCTGCGTCATACAGCCTCCTGCACTGTTCGACCGTCGCCACAGTATCCATCGTATGGGTATTGGTCATAGACTCTACCCTGATCGGCTGATACCCACCAAGAGAAATGGTTCCGAAAGCGACTTCACGGGTAAAACGGCGGCGATACTGATACATTTGCTTGTCCAAAAGTTTGATGAAATCTATTTTTCCCTGATGATAAAAAGAGTTTCACCTGGTTTACGGAAATTATACCTCTCTCGGGCAGCTTTTTCTATGCTGTCGGGATCACGGGCATGCCGAATACGCAGCTCGTTATCAATGATCTTTTTTTGCTCAACTTTCTGTCTGTCAAGAAGCCTTATATGATCAGCCTCCATGCGGATTCTTTTCACAAGACCAAAATCGTCGAAAAGCATCCAGAAGATGAAATAAACAACGGCTACCCAAAAAAGCATTTTTTTAGGGTGGGCATAAATATACTCCCAGATTGTATCAAGATTTTTTTTCACGTTTCTAAACACTTTTGTTTGCAGAACACTGCAAAAGGAACAGCAGAGGAGAAACGCAAAAGGAACCCTTTCGATTAAAAAAGGGTTCCCTGCAAAGTTTCTTTATACCCGGAAAGCTTTCTTGCCCGGGTAACGAGCCTGGTCGCCAAGTTCCTCCTCGATACGAAGCAGTTCATTATATTTTGCCATACGGTCGGAACGCGACAAACTGCCGGTCTTGATCTGGCCTGCATTTGTTGCAACAGCAATCTGGGCAATTGTGCTGTCCTCAGTTTCACCGCTACGGTGACTGATAACAGAAGTGTACCCATTAGTTTTGGCAAGGTCGATAGCCTGGAGTGTTTCGGTCAGGGTTCCAATCTGATTGACCTTGATCAGGATGGAGTTCGCTACACCCTTTTCAATACCATCGGCAAGTCTTTTGCTGTTGGTGACAAAAAGATCATCACCGACAAGCTGTACTCTTGAACCAATTTTGTCCGTCAGAATTTTCCAGCCTTCCCAGTCATCTTCAGCCATACCATCCTCAATTGAGATAATCGGATAGTTGGTCGCCCACTTTTCCCAGTATTCAGCCATCTCAAGAGAGGTGAGCTCCTGTTTTGAGGATTTCTTGAATACATAACGTTTCTTTGCTGAATCGTAAAACTCAGAGCTTGCTGGATCAAGGGCTATCATAACCTGTGCATCAACCAACCCTCCCTTGTCAGTCGGTAAACCCGCTTTATAGCCAGCTTTGCCGATAGCCTCAATCACCAGCTCAATTGCCTCTTCATTAGAACGCAAATTCGGAGCAAAACCACCTTCATCACCGACAGCAGTGCTCAAACCTTTGCTTTTCAAAAGAGCCTTGAGTGCATGAAAAATTTCAGCACCACAACGAAGTGCATCTGAAAAAGAGTCGAATCCTGCCGGCATAATCATGAATTCCTGAAAATCAACGGTATTGTCGGCATGGGCTCCACCATTGAGCACATTCATCATCGGAACAGGAAGGGTATTGGCCATAGTACCACCGATATAACGGTAAAGTGGCAATCCGCTATATTCTGCACCTGCCTTGGCACATGCCAAAGAAACACCAAGAAGAGCATTTGCTCCAAGCTTTGACTTATTCGGCGTTCCGTCTAAAGCAAGTAATGCCTCGTCGATTTCCTCCTGTTCAGTAACGATCATACCCGTCAAAGCATCATTGATAACAGTATTTACATTTTCGACCGCCTGAAGCACCCCTTTTCCAAGATAGACACTGGCATCGCCGTCCCTGAGTTCCACAGCCTCATGAACGCCTGTCGAGGCGCCGCTCGGTACAGCCGCACGACCGAACGAATTTTCGGTGTAAACATCAACTTCTACCGTTGGATTTCCCCTTGAATCAAGGATCTGACGGGCGTGAATTTTCCTGATAATAGGCATAACAAAATATTTAGGGTTGTTACGTGCTTTTTATGCGAAAAGGAATTTCAAGGTCATTATTTAATAAAGATAGATAGCCAAAAATATATCTTTTTTTTTGAACCTTTTCATTGTCACCAGAACAGCAAAACTGACTTTTTTTTGTTTATTATTTGTTGAGCTTTATAAACGACAGCCCACTATTTCGTTATCAGTCAAAAAAGGAGTCATGCTATGCAAGCCGTACAACCGGATCAACTGCGAAATATTGTCATTACAGGCCATGCCGGAAGCGGCAAGACCATACTCACCGAGTCGCTTGCCCTGACGATGGGCATTGTTAACCGTCTTGGCAGTATCGAAGAAGGCACCACTCTTTCCGATTATTCCGCTGATGAAATTGAAAGAAAACACAGTCTTAACACAAGCCTCATCAATGGATTCTGGAATGATCGTAAAATCAATATTATCGATACTCCCGGATTGCTTGACTTTCATGGAGATGTGAAATCAGCAATGCGGGTGGCCGACACCGTCCTTATAACCGTTAATGCGGCATCAGGAGTTGAGGTGGGAACTGACACAATCTGGGAGTATACCAAAGAATACTACAAACCCACCATGTTCGTGTTAACCAAACTTGATGCTGACCGCGCTAATTTCAAAACAACCATACAGGGACTTCAGGATCATTTCGGCCATCTTGTTACACCTATACAATTTCCCGCTGATGAAGGCCTCGGCCACCATACACTTATTGATGTCTTGCTGATGAAGCTGCTGGAATTCAGCCCAGACAAACCTGGAGAGATGATCGTTTCTGACATTCCAGATCTCTACCTTCAACATGCAGAAGATCTTCATCAGCAACTTGTGGAAGCCGTTGCTGAAACGGATGAAGAGCTGATGAACAAGTTTTTTGAAATTGGAACACTGACAGAGGAAGAGTTGAGAACCGGAATCAAATCCGCCCTTGTTACCAGAACTTTTTTCCCTGTTTTCTGTACATCGCCACTTCATCTGATTGGATCAGAACGGCTGCTCAATGTCATCGTGAACATCTGTCCCTCCCCAATTGAGCGTGGCCCAGAACATGCGCTCTGTACTGTTGATGACACAAAAAGCATGATTCAGCCAAACCCTGAAGGAGATACCATTGCCTTTATTTTCAAGACAATGTCTGAACCTCGCGTCGGTGAAATCTCATACCTGAGAGTTTATTCAGGCCATATCGAAACAGGTCATGAGCTGATTGATGTCCAGACCGGACAACTTGAAAAACTTGGTCAAGTCTACACTATTGTCGGCCAAAAGAAAAGTCCGGTTGAAAAACTGCTTGCGGGTGATATCGGAATGGTCGTAAAGCTGAAAGATGCTCATACTAATGACACTCTTGCCGACAAGGGGACAAGCTGTCTTATAAGCCCCATTATTTTTCCATTACCAGTCCTAGCTACAGCGATTATTCCTGTTACCCAGGGTGATGAAGAAAAAATTTCAGCTGGCTTGCATCACCTGCATGAAGAAGATCCAAGCTTTGCAATTGATCACGACGTGGAGTTCAACCAGACCATCCTCAGAACACTTGGAGAAACACATCTTGATACCATTATCAGCAGACTGCAGGCAAAGTTTAACGTCAAGGTAGATATTGCCCCCATTAAAATTCCCTATCGCGAAACGATACGTATTCCCTCATCAGCGCAGGGAAAGTATAAAAAACAGTCTGGAGGCAAAGGACAATATGGCGATGTCTGGGTAAAGCTTGAACCTCTTGCTCGCGATACCGGATTTGAATTTGCAAGCGAAGTTGTTGGTGGTGTTGTACCTACAAGGTACCTTCCTGCTGTAGAAAAAGGACTTCGGGAAGCCATAACCAATGGGATTATGGCTGGTTATCCTGTTGTTGATCTTAAAGCCATTGCCTATGACGGATCTTATCACCCTGTCGACAGTTCCGAATTTGCCTTTAAAATTGCGGCAAGCATGGCTTTTAAAAGTGCATTTGACAAAGCAAAACCTTTTCTCCTTGAACCTATTTACGCACTGAATGTCTATGCACCGGAACAATATACAGGAGAAATTGTCGGTGATATTTCAAGTAAACGGGGAAAAATTCTTGGTATGGATTCTGACGTACGGATGCAAATAATTCATGCACTTATCCCACAGTCATCTCTGACAACCTTCCATCACGCATTGACGAGACTGACCCAAAGCAGAGCAAGGTACACTTACAATTTCAGCCATTATGAGGAGGCTCCACCAGACATAGCCCAGCAAATTATTGCTGATAAGAGGCCTTGATTGCAAAAAAAGTTTTACCATGAATAGCCCTTTCAGAACGTGGCTTTTCATGGTAAAAAACCTTAACTACAGCAACCCGAATATTGACTTTATTTTAAGCCACCAGACAATCCATATAGCCTCTCGAATATTTTTTTTGTTCATTTTTGATTTTCCAACAGACCGGTCAACAAAGACAATTGGAATTTCTTTTATAGAAAAGCCTTTTTTCCAGACTCTGAAATTCATCTCAATCTGAAATGAATATCCCTGAGAATTTATTCTGTCAAAATTGAGCTCCCTCAATACCTCTGCATGAAAGCATTTAAAGCCACTCGTTGGATCTGCAACAGGCATACCTGTAACAAGACGAGTATAGATACTTGCAACTTTTGAAAGAATTAACCTGCCCAACGGCCAGTTAACGACATTCACCGTATTATTCATGTATCGAGACCCGATAATCAAGTCAGAACTGTTCATTGCTTCCAGAAAGCGTTCTATAATTACGGGATCATGAGAATAATCAGCATCCATTTCTAATATATACCGATAACCCTGCTGCAAAGCGTACCCGAAACCAGCAATATATGCAGTACCAAGTCCTGACTTTTGTCCCCGCAGCATCAAATACAGCCCCCTTGTCGTCAACTGCATTGCACGAACAATGTCTGCAGTTCCGTCCGGGGAATTGTCATCGACCACAAGAATATCAATCGAGAAAGGATAACGGTCAGCAAGTTCACCGAGCAGCCTACCAATATTTTCAGCTTCATTGTACGTTGGAATAATGACAATCGCTAAACCTAGAGGCGCTGTTTTCTGACCGGCCAAAACGGAAGGGTACTTTAGAGTAACATTCTTTGGTTCCGACATATAAAAGTGAGTATCGGTAAAATAACAAAGCACTGCCTGTTTCAGGCAATGCTTTGTTGAAACGCCATTCATTATACGGCCTTATTACCTCGCCTCTCTATGAAATCTGTGCAGAAATCTCAGATCAAAATCAAGTCGTTCCGGCGGGGTATAAGTAAAATCAAGAACTTCTCCATCAGGAAGAACTTCAATAAGTGCTCCCGAAGGACATTCATCTGATGAAAAACAGGCTGCACAGGAAATACAGGCATCTTGGTCAATATAACACCTGAAACCTCCCTCCTGGACATCACCGTAAAATTTATAGCCGATGGCATTGACTTTGGGTGGACATGTATCAAGACACATTCCACAGCCTACACAAAGATTTTCAATAATAAAGTAATGGGATTTCGCTCTCGGTGTTGCTTTTTTCAATGCCGGTTTTGTTTCATCTCCTGCCAGTGCATTTTTATCAGCAGTGATATTTGCCTCTGATGCAGATGCAGCAACTGGAGCACCCTTCGCAACTGGAGCAGGCTTTGAACCAGAAGGTTTTACCCCTGCTGGACCGGGCTTTGGTCCTGCTGCTGGCTTAGGAACTACCTTTGGTGCGGCTTTTTGCACAGGAAATGCCGATTCCTGTGGCACTCCGCATCTTCCAAGATTAACATTCAGCGATGCCAAACGAGGTTTCCCTTTTTTGTCCTGAGGAATCTCTTTTGGCTTTGCCTTTACCTCCTTTGCTGCAGGCTCCTTCACCGTTGATGCAGGTGGCGGTAACTTCGGCGCTGATGGTGAACCCTTTGGCGCAGGAACTGACGATATATCTGGTTTTTGTACAGGATCGGCCATAAAAACCCTCCTCTTTAATTACATGATAAACTTTAGTAGTAAAGGATTCTTGCCGGGAATGCGTCAAGAGATGCACGCCCGGCAAGAATAGATTCAAGCAATCAACTTAATCAGATAGTCAACAACCTGCGTCAGCATAACCTGACCAGATACCGCTGCATCTCCCACCTGCGGTGGCAAAGGAGTGTCAGTCTGATAGAAGCCATTACCAATAAAAAGAAAGACCAGCATAAATACACCACTGAAATAAAGGAATGTACCAGCCATCTTTGAATCTGATATGGTCAGCACAGGAAAGCGGAACGAAACATCCCTGTTAAGAAACTTCTTTCCAAGCCAGCGGATAGTTCTTGTTTGAATATCAGCACCTTCAAGACGTGAACCACGATCTTCAAACCATACAGCAAAGCTGATAAACCATACAAGGTGACCAATCATAAGAATGGTAGAAAGATGCGAGCTTGAGAATATCGTCACCGTTTCTGTCCAGAAATAGTAGAAAATACCGGACGTATAGTGATGATGGAGACCTGCAACAGAATCCCAAGCCTTTGCATCAGCAGCAGGAACACCATACATCATGGAAGCAATCCACGCCCCATCGATATACCAGCAGACTGCGGAGAGGCCCTTGATTCCCCAAAGCATGGCAAACCAGAGCTGATCCTGTATTGATACACCGCAAGTACCACCGTAAACAGGCCCAAGGCAAGGGAATGAGTAAGAGTTTTTCTTGAGACCAAGATCATCCCAGAGCGGTGATGTATGCGCAAAGAAAGCAATACGGACAAGAGCTATCAGCGAGAAAAGCGAACCCGCAACGATAACATGAACCATAACCCAGTCATTGATACTCGGATCCCTGAACATCCACTGGAAAATCGGAAGCGGTTTGAGCCAGTAGAAAGACATAAGAATGTTGGTTCCGAAAAGATTCAGCTCACATATCGTATTCCAGACGATAACAGCATAGACCGAGAGCATGGTAGCAAAACAGAGTGCCATAACCGTGCCAAGAATCTTGACCTGAACTTCCTGATCACGTCCTTTTGTAATAAAAACAGACTTGATCTGGCTGTAAAGACCGTTGAGCTGAATTTTAAGAAGATACTGACCACCATGATAGACACCTGCAAACACATAGAGAACACCGCAGATGATGTGGTTGAAAGTAATGAGGTTGATTACAACCCTTGACATGCCGAACGAGGCTCCGTTCTTTGGAAGAATTGCGTAAGCCGCAAAGTCAGCAAACTCTTTCGAGCCAGAGACAATCCTGCCGCCCTCCTGTACAAAATTATAGCTCACCCTGTTGAATGGTTCGCCATAAAGATAAAAAACCAGACCGTCGAGGGCCTTGTAGTAAGCGGCAAACGATGGTTGCTGGAAAGCCACAAAGGCGATACAGCCAAGTGCTATATTAATATAGCCGATAGCTGTCAGGTGAACAGAAAATGCTGCCTTCATATCATCGTTAAGATGAGTGGCTGCATTCGGAGGATTGTTCCACCAGTAAATACCACAGGCAAAGAAGACCACAGAGAAGACAAAAGACATGAAGGTCTCTGAATTGATCGTCTGAAAATCAGGAATCGGTGCAAAACCGAGCACAAACCACATCAAGAAGCCCCAGCCAAGAAAAAGCAGCGAAATATATATGGCATGTGGTCCAAGCGCATCCTTGTAGCTCTTGGCGCTTGTTCCGCTGAATACGAGATCACCGAACTTGCCAAGAAACCTGAAGTCGCGGAAATTACCTGTGCGGCCTGTAAACGGATTGGTAAGATTATGAGTCCAGTGACGCCAGCCGCCAAAAAGGAGCACAGAACCTGAAACAACGTGAAACAGAGCCCAGCCAAGAAGTTTTGATGCCGCAAACTCAAGATCGGCTGTTTTCGTGCTGTAGGTATCAATACCCAGAGAAACCATTCTTGGTTTTATAGTCAAATAAAACCAGTTGTCATGAAAGCCAGGAACTCCCCACGGAAACACCTGAATGCCGGAAACATAGTAGATGGCCATAAGAAACCCCAAAACACCAAGCAACGCCAGATGAGCGCCGACAACTTGTTCATCATCAATCTTGTCGGTATCAAAAATCTGGTACCATTTCGTTGAGCGTGTTTCTGTTCGCTGGAACAGAAACCGTCTCATCTTGGATGCATCTTGCTCCTTGATGACGGATGGGGCACCTGATGTGCCGTTTCCCTTTGGAGAAGGAGCGTTCCCCTTGGGAGGTGGGACAGTGCCCTTTGGATTTACTCCTACCGGATTCACTTGTTCAGCCATTGTATTCTCTCCTTTTTTTGGACATAATTCAGGTTGAAGAAACCGAAAAGAAAATCATTTCGACACAACTTGTTATAAGAAAACAGGATAAAACCTTAATCACAAAAAAAGTCTTATTAACCTGCTGACTGTTCCTTTGGATCGAAACGCAATACACATAATCACTAAACTGCAAAAATCTATAGAATAACCAAGTAAAAAACAAGCTTGAATCGAG
>CAIYWF010000304.1 GCA_903929845.1 uncultured Chlorobiaceae bacterium
GGAGTACAAGGCAGCCAATTGGGACTTTTTTGGTGTACTATGCGCTTGATATGGTTTTCTGTGGCAAAAATAAACGTAAAAAGGATGACCGAGGACTTTTTTGCGTCCAGCTTCTCTGTTGTTAGTCCGACAGGCTGCTAGACGATTTCAAGGTAAAACCGACATTGCCCAACGTCTCAGACTATCATTTCAGCTACTACTTGACAAAATATCCCTATTGTGAAATTCAGTTTCATATTACAGTTTGTTCTGGCTTTCCTGCAAATTGAATGTCATACAGCATTTTGTAAATCCCGTTCTGTACAAGTAATTCGTCATGGCTTCCTGATTCAACGACCATCCCCCGTTCCATGACAATGATTTTGTCGGCGTTCTTGATGGTCGACAGTCTATGGGCGACAACAAGAGAGGTTCTATCCTCCATGGCATTGTCGATAGCTTGTTGTACCACTTTTTCTGACTCATTGTCGAGTGCGCTGGTTGCTTCGTCGAAAATCAGGAGTTCTGGATTTTTGACCATGGCTCGGGCTATTGCTATACGTTGACGTTGGCCACCTGAAAGCTGTATGCCCCGGTCGCCAATCATTGTTTCGTATTGTTGTGGTTTCTCCATGATGAATCCGTGAGCGTTTGCAAGTTTTGCTGCTTGTTCGATTCGACCACTGTTGATCTCATCATGCACGCCATAGGCGATATTTTGTTCAATCGAGTCATTAAAGAGGATAACCTCCTGGCTTACAACCCCGATCATTTTCCTGAGTTGTTTATAATCAAATTTGCGAATGTCGACACCGTCAATGGTGATGCGGCCAGAATCGACGTCGTAGAATCGCATTAATAGATCAACAGCGGTGGATTTTCCGGATCCTGACTGGCCTATCAAGGCGACCATTTCACCTTTTTTGATCTCGAATGATACATGATCGAGAATGTTGGGTGCATCGGGTTGCTCCCTGTTATATTTGAAGCAGACATCTTCAAACCTGATGGTATCTGAAAAACTCTTGATAGCAAGGGTCCCGTTGATAATGGCCGGTTGAGTGTCGAGAAGTTCGAATAGCCGTTCGACGGAGATTAGACCCATTTGCATGGAAGTATTGGCCTCACCAAGCGATTTGATTGGGCCCATGGTGGAGTAGAGGGTAAATGCAAAGACCAGCAGTTCATTGGCCGTCATGGCGCCATGAAAAACCTGGATGCCACCGAACCACAGTACCATTGCGATTGCCGCGATTAAAAGCGTTTCGTTGAGCGGACTGATCAGGTTCCTGAGTTGCGCAATTTTGATCCCAAGTTTCCGAAAGTCATTGGTGAAAGACTTGAACCTGTTCAGCTCGACTTCTTCGAAGGCTGTTGATTTGATAACCTTGATGCCATTGAATTTTTCCTGAAGCACGGAGTTCATGTCTCCCATTCTTGTCTGAAAGCTTAGAGCAAGGCCTTTGACGTTTTTGCCGATCATGCGGATAACGAAGAGAATGCTTAGCGAGGTCAGAGCTGAAAAGAGTGTCAGCTTCCAGTTGAGGGCGAGCAGGACGCCCATGTAGACAATGACTGAAAAGGGATTCTGCAGAAAGTTGACGAAGGTCGAACTGATGCTGTTGTTGACGTTCTCTACATCGTTGTAGACGTAATTCATCAGATTTCCGACGCGGTTTTTATTGAAATAGTCAAGATGCATCTCGATGATACCTCTGAAAACGTCATCCCGAAGCTTTTTGGCCGTTTTGGTCTGGATTCGGAAGATGATCTGTCCGTTGAGATAAATGAACAGGTTTTTTATGGCGAATGTAGCGATGAGGAACAGGCAGATCTTCAACAGTGCCAGTTCCCGAGTGGGCGCGCTGAACATCTCCTTGAATTTTTCAAGTGCCCATGTCTTCAGGCGTTCAGTGTCTTTAAGGGTTGCGGGGCTCGTAACTATTTTTTGTTCAGGCTTTTTCTGTGCAGCTTGCGTTGTCAGTGCATTTGGCGGTGTCACAGCCTGCGCCTTCGGATCTGATGTGGGATCAGGTCGAGTACTGGTTTGAACGGTTGAGCCTGTAGAAAAAACCTCATTTAATAGAGGGAGTATAGAGTAGATAGAGACGACGCTAAAAAGAGAAGTGATCATGCTTACGAAGACGACCAAAACGATTTTGCCTTTCGATGGAGCGAGGTATAAAAGAATTCTCAGCAGTAACTTCATGTACGCTTTTCAATAATTCGTATCTGGGTTGTTTGATAATTATTAGATGAATATAATGCAATAATTCGAAAGTTAGCTTTATTCAGGATAGTGTGTTCGGTTGTGTCCTTATAATGATATTTTGTGCAGGGGAAGTAATCGAGTTGAAGGCGGTTTTGTTTTTGCTGGTTCTTCGAGTGATGGACTTGCCTTTTCTATACTATGTTTTGTACTTTTGTTGAGTTATCTGCTCTTGGTGCCCTTGGTTCGAACGGCTTGTGCCTGCAGGTTTCAGGATTGAGTGGTTAGCTCTCAATTGGTTATTATTTATGAGCGTGGCTGCCTTTTCGTTGCCAGCAGTCTGGCGGCACATCATTTGCAGCAGCATGAAAGGTATCAATACTTACTGGTTTCGGTTGTTATGAGCCACTTTATTGGAAGGCTCGGAGAAATAAAACGTCAGCGAATCAAATCGGCTTTGGACGCTGTAATATTTGGAGCCGTATGGTTGCTTGGTGTGCTTGCGCGGGCGATGAGTCGGTGCTTGGCTCGTCGTGCAGCATGTCTGCTTGGAGATTTTGTGCACTATGTCGTTGGCCTTCGGCGCGAATTGGTCTATAGGAACATCGGCATTTCCTTTCCAGAGAAGTCTTCGTCCGAAATCCGTAGCATCGCCACGGGCGTCTATAGGAATATGGCTGTCACCCTGATCGAGGTACTGCGTTTTCCGCTTGTCAGAAGCCGTGAAGATGCGGCAACTCTTGTCGATATGGATGTGGATGTGGGTGAATTCATGCGCAGAACACGGAACGGGCAGACAGGGGCGGTCATGGTCTCCGGTCACTTCGGTAATTGGGAACTTATGGCCTTGGCATTTGGCATCATGGTCAAGCCGGTAACCATGATTGTCAAGCATCTGAGCAACGACCTTGTCGACCAGAGGATGAACGAGCTGCGTACCCTGAGGGGAAACGGCGTCGTTTATGATAACCTGGCGCTAAGGAAGGGGTTGAGGTTGCTCTCCGACGGAGGAGTTCTGGCTATTCTTGCTGATCAATCGGACCCAACTGCGACCTATTTCGGGGAGTTTCTCGGCAGAAGGGCGACGATTTTCAATGGTGCGGCATTTTTTGCACTCAAGGCACAGGTGCCGCTTTTCGTCGGTATGTGCAGGTCCATCAGCAACGGAAAATACAAGATCGAAATGCAGGAAATCAATACTTCGGATCTGACCTTCTGCAAGGAGGATATCGAAATTCTTTCCTCACGCTATACCCGTGTGCTTGAGGAGTACATCAAACGTTGGCCGGAAGAATGGTTCTGGCTGCACAACCGCTGGAAAAACGGTGGAGACGTGCAAACGGGTGGATAACGCGGATCTCAATAATTTTTCGATCCAGTCAAGAGCCTGCTATTATTAATTATGCCAAATAACTATAATCGCTACGTTGTCGTCATTCCGGTTTTTAACCAACTTCAGTACACTGTGCAGTGTGTGGAAAGCCTGCTTGCTCAGCATGTAAAGCCCGAAGATATCCTGATTATTGACAACGCCAGCAGCGATGAGACTCCGCATTGGCTGGAGGAGCATCCTGAGCTGAAACAGCACCGCAATAGGACGAATCTCGGTTGTGGTTGTGCTTGGACACAGGGTGTGGTGCTCAGCCAGGATGCTGAATGGATTGTGTTGCTCAACAACGATGTGCTTTCTGGTCCCGATGCCATTGGCGCGCTGCTGGATGCGGCTGAGCGAGAAAAGTTAGGCGTGGTCAGTCCGGCGCTGCTCGAAGGGGAGTGTGACTACGATTTTAATGCTTTTGCGGTGAATTACAAGCGAAAAATGTCAGGTATGACTCGCAAGAGTCGGTTGCATGGGGTCTGTTTTGCCGTGCACCGGAGTGTGCTCGAAAAAATTGGTTTTCCTGATACTGACCGGCGTCTTGGTGGCTATGAAGATTCCGAATTTCAGTTCCGTTGTAGGCGTGCGAATATCCCCGTTGGAATTGTGGGCGATTCGGTATTTCACCATTTTGGGTCGATTACCCAGAAGGCTATTGCGCAAAAGACTGGTCAGAAATCTCTTGGAGATAGAAAATATTTTCGCATCAGGGTCGGTTCAAGATGGTGGACAAGAAAGAGAGATAAATTCCTGTTGTGGTTTGAGTTCAGGAAATGGATTGCTGAAGAGCGATCGTTATCGGGCTTGACGCTGCACATGCTTCGCAGTAATGGTTCATGGGAGATGCATTGATCTGTGCCTTTTTTTTGAAACGACAATGAATGTCATACTGATGGAGCATGGATTAAGCGACAGCAAGGTGATGGCAACCTTTTTTCTGATCACGTATAATCAGGAACGGTATGTGCGTGAGGCAATTGAGGGAGCTTTCAGCCAGACGTATTCACCCTTGGAAATTGTCATCTCCGACGACTGCTCGTCGGATGGAACGTTCCTCATTATCGAGGAGATGTGTGCAAAATACGATGGACCGCACAACATTGTTATCAACCGAAACAAGGAGAATCTCGGTCTGATAGGGCACATCAACCGAATAACCTCTCTCTCTTCCGGTGAGCTGATTGTTTATGCTGCGGGTGATGATATTTCACTTCCCTACAGGACGGCAAAATTGGTGGAGTGTTATCTTGCATCCAGTCGCAAAGCATCGTTGATTCACTCATCAGTCTATCTGATTGATAATGATGAAAACAGGGTAGGCATGAGGTTACCACCTGTGATTTCCGGTGGTCTTGATATTCATGGTATGGCAGTCAGTGGTGCGCTGATTATTGGTGCGACAAGCGCGTTTACCAGGAACATTAACATAATATTTGGTCCCATAACATATAGCAAGTGCATTGAGGATCTTGTTATGGGGTTCAGGAGTGCTCTAACCGGAGGCCTCGAGTATATGGATGAGCCGCTGATTTTGTACAGGCATGAATCTGGCATTACAGCGAAATCCGGTCGTCGTAACCAATCATTTGATGAATTTCTCAGAAGAAAACTTTGTGATCAGGATGGATATTTGGCGGTGCTCTCTCAGCGATTAGCTGATCTGAAAAGAATCGGTAATAGTGATCTGCAACTACCGATAATTATCAAGCGTGCTGAAGAGTTGTTGAGGCGGAAAGTTTGGACGAGGAACTATCGGTTTTTTAAGCTGATGTCCTATTCCGCCAAAAGTGATTTGCTGGTGGTGTTCTTCAACTCGTGGTTTCGTCAGAAAAAGTGGCGTATTTTCTTTCCCGTCCAGAAGTTGATGCATAAGAGACTAAAAGAGCGCACATGAAAATTTGTTTGGTTTGTGATACCCGATTGCCTGCAAAAAAATATGGAGGAACTGAGCGTGTTGTTGAGTGGCTGGTTATGGAGTTTTTAAAAATCGGGCATACTGTTGTCTTGGTTGCGCCAACAGGAACAGCTCTTCAAGGGGCACTGTGCATACCTGCTGACACGTATGAACAGGTGTTACGAGCAATTCCGCGCGATGCGGATATTGTTCATTTTCATTCTCATTCTTGGTTACCACCATCGGATTTTGAGTTGTCATGGCTTTATACCTTGCATGGTAATTCTCCTGATATTTCGGTCTTACCAAAGAACACTGTTTTTATTAGTGCAAATCATGCTGAGCGGCATCAGGGGAAATTGTTCGTGTACAATGGAGTTAATCCTGAAGAGTTCGTTTTTAGAGAGCAGAAAAAAGATTATTTGCTCTTTTTTTCATTAATCAGAAGAAAGGTTAAGGGGGCAGCAAGAGCCATACAGCTTGCTCGCCGTTATAGAATACCTGCGGTGTTTGCCGGGGGCTCCCGAATAGATTTAATAAAGGCGGATGGATTTTTGGAGAGCTTTCATCCACTGATAAAATTTGTCGGTAAAGTGAGTGGAAATGCAAAAGCAGAGTATTTTTCAAATGCGAAAGCTCTTCTTTTTCCAATTGATTGGGAAGAGCCATTTGGCCTCGTGCTTATTGAGTCATTACTGTCGGGGACGCCTATAATAGCAACACCACGCGGGTCAGTTCCTGAACTTATTAATGCAGATGTTGGCGCCTTGTTTACCGATGATGATATGTTTCCTGATGCGCTTGAAAGAGCTCTTGCCTGTTCACCAAAACATTGTCGGGATTGGGCTCTAACTCATTATTCCTCTGCAGTGTGTGCTACAAATTATCTTAATTTGTATGAGCGTATAATAAGCGGAGAAAATGTTTTTGAGTAAGAACTATAAATAGGGTTTACTGAAAAGGTCATCAAGGGATAAAAAATTATATAAAAATTAGTATAAAGGCATCAGATGGATAATAAAAAATTTAGTCACGTCTCCTATAACTGTGGTTACATGAATGTGATCGTCAAGGTGATTAGTGATTTTTACAGAGGAAATATATCTGATCGAAAGATACTCGATATGCCAGCAGGAAATGGATGGGTGGCTGATACTTTATCTGGTATGGGTGCTATAACAGTTCCCGCTGATTTTAATGATGAGCGCAAAGATTACATACATGTAAATATGGAGCAACCGTTGCCATTTGTGGATGGAGAATTTGATTGCGTTGTTTGCGCTGAAGGAATTGAACATATACTTCGACCGGAAGGATTGATAGGCGAATTAGCAAGAGTATTGAAAAAAGATGGTTTATTGATAATAAGTACTCCTAATGTCCAGAATTTTTTTTCAAGATACCAATTTGCTTGCACAGGATATCCATATCAGTTCCATCCATTTCATCTAAGACCGCCTGATAAGGGCGAAATAATCGATAGAGGTCATATTAGTCCTGTTTTATATACACAACTTCGTTATTTCGCCCAATTGCATGGTTTAAAAGTATTGAAACCTGATGGAGATAGGTATAAGCGTATGATAGGACTGCCATTTTACTTGCCATTCATATTGATAGGTTATTGGTGGGTTATTCGTGATTGGAAAAAGGAGGGTAATGATGAGTCAAAAGAAATAATTGGGCATCTGTTTAGTATGAAGACATTATTTTCCAGAAGTTTGATATTTAAGGCCGTCAAATTATAGATATGCTTGTGCTGAACAAACGTGCTCCGCAACGCATTCTCCTCATCGTACAGCGGTCAAATGGCGACGTCTTCCTTACTTCACCACTTATCGAGGCGCTTTTTCGGGCCTATGGCAGCCCGCATATTGATCTTTTGGTCAATAGCGATACCCTGCCGATTGCCCGAACGCTGCCGCATATCGTTGACATTCATCAGTTTACCTACAATGGTGACGGGAGAGGGCGGGGAACCCAGACTAAAGGCCTGCTCAAAAAGATTGTCCGTCGTTACGATCTGAGCATCAACCTTACTGCGAGCGACCGATCTGTGCTGTTTGCGCTGGCCGCTGGCCGCAAGGCTATCAGTGCGGTGGAGCACGACAGGAAAAAATCGTGGTGGAAACGGTTACTGCTTTCGGCACATTACGAATTTGACTCTAACAGGCACATTATCGAGAACAACACTGCTGCTCTCGACTTTCTGGGCATTGGCTCCGGAAAACCGACGGTTCGTTCGTATTATTCTGAGACTGCAGCCAAAAGCGTTAGCAACATGCTGGAGGATCGCGGAATTCGCAACTTTATGATCGTTCATCCCGGTGCGCAGTACGACTACAAGGTCTATCCAGAAAAACTTCGCAATGAGTTGCTCGAACGACTTGATAGTCTTGGTGTACCACTGGTTGTTACAGGCTCGAAAAGCGCGCTCGATCTGGAGATTAAACGGAGGCTTCCAAAGTTTGCCAATGTTCACGATTTCATCGGTTTGACCAGCATGGAGGAACTGATTGCGCTCAGTGACCGATCGCTTGCCTATATTGGGGTAGATACGCTGACCATGCACATTGCCGCTTCGCAGAACCGGCGCATTTTCGCTGTTTATGGACCAACCATTCTCAGTATGTGGTCGCCATGGTGCAATGAGTTGCGCACGGGCGCCCGCATGAACAGATCAGTGCAGACTTATGGGAATGTCACCATCTTTCAGGCAGATATGCCGTGTGTGGCCTGCGGCAAGGCGGGTTGCGACGACCATCATGGTGTAAGCGAGTGCCTTTA
>CAIYWF010000305.1 GCA_903929845.1 uncultured Chlorobiaceae bacterium
CAAAGAGCTAAGGCTTTAGGATCATTTGTGTCAAACGGGCATTTTTGCCAAGATTGGTTGTCGAAAAGAAAAGGTTTCGATAAAAGCTGTTTGGCATTGACAACGCCGAGCAGAGACTGAAGACCACCGTTACAAACCGGAAACCGGGAATGTTCCGACTCTGTCACCCGAAGGATGTTCTCTTCCAGGGGACGGGAAACATCAAGGAAGACAATGTCCGCTCTCGGAACCATTAACGAGCCAAGCTGACGGTCATCAAGTCGAAAGACATTGCGCACCATTTCATGCTCATGCTGCTCAATCACACCAGCTTCCGATCCCTCTTCCAGCATGGCATGAATCTCCTCCTCTGTAACGCTCGGCATAGCCTGCGGGTAGGTACCCATAAGACGAAGAATCGTGTGCGTCGATGCTGAAAGCAGCCTGGCAAAAGGATGGGTTATCGTAGAAATGGTAACCATGGGGCGTGAAACCAGGCAGGCAATTCTTTCAGGATTCAACTGACCAAGGCGTTTTGGAACAAGTTCACCAATCACAATCGTGACATAGGTAATCGACAAGACGACAACTACTGTTGAAAGAATGTGGCTCGATTCAGCAGTCATACCGAATGTCTGCAACTTGAGCGCCAGAGGGCCTGCAAGAGCACCCTCACCGACTATACCATTAAGGATGCCGATAGAGGTAATGCCAATCTGGATAGTCGAAAGAAAGCTGGTCAAATCATGGCCGAGCTTGATGGCAACTGCCGCTGACTTGTCACCATCCTCAGCCAGTTTTGACAAACGCGAACGCTTTGCCGTTACCAGCGCAATTTCCGACATGGCAAAAAGACCGTTTATAATAATCAGGACAAAAAGAAAGAGTATCTCCATATACTTAGGGTTGAACCTTTCAGGGAATACAAGTAAAAAAAATTCTACAGCCAGCTTTTTATCCTGCCAGACCGTAACCTCCCCTGCGGCTCTGTTCTTGCACTATTTTTATGACCAATATGCTATCAACTACACTTTTATTCTGTAATTTCCAAACGGGCAGTATTCAACAAGCTTGTATAAGCTGTAACTGTCAACAGAAAAATAAGGTAAAAGATTCACAACAACTCCGAATCCGGTAAAACCAAATTTCACCAACCGGTAACTCCGTTATTTCGCAGCCATTGTTGAGCGCCCTCATGACCACGCTTGGCTGCCGCCAATAAGTCCGCTATAGCTCCCGGCTTATCTCCCAGATCAAGCTTTTCAGACGCCCGCAGCATGTATGCCTGAACAAATGAAGGGTCAAGCTCAATCACTCTGGTGAAATCCGCTATAGCCCCCTTTTTATCACCAATGTCTGATTTTGCTGCGCCCCGGTTGTTCAATGCTTCAACAGATTTCGGATCAAGTTCGATAGCCCTGGAGTAATCAGCAATGGCGGCCGGTTTATCTCCCATAAGGAATTTTGCGGCCGCACGGCTGCTGTAAGCATCTGCAAAGGAAGGGTCAAGCTCAATTGCTTTGTTGTCGTCCGTTATGGCGCCCTGATAATCACCATTCCCGAACTTTCCTTCTGCACTGGAAAAAAAGCTTTTAGCGTCATCTGCTGCCTTGGCACTGGCCACGCCAGATGCAGACTGTAACGTTATAACTGTTATAAAAAGAAAGCGCCCAATGTTCTTCATGTTCACATCAATTAAAATAATTTATAAAAAGTATCAGTTTTTCATTTTCCATTTGGGATTTTAACAATTGCAAACAATAAAGCAACACGTTTGCGGCAAAAGAAAGGAACAGTCACCGACCGGAGTTTTGGCTTACCAGGTCACGATACGTTATAACTGAAGTAAAATTCGGCTCAATGAAAAAAACGTTTTGCCTTACGATATATAATTATTAAACTATCCGCTAATTTTTAGACCCCAGCCCTGTAATAAATTATGCCTGTATCACGACGATGACCTTAAAATCATTTATGCCTGTATTAACCGCAGGTCTCTTTTTGCTAGGCGCTTGCACCCCTGAAAAGCAACCTGACAACGAGGAGCTTACCGAATCCAGAGCAGAAGCTTTGGCTGAGCAGAAACTTGCCACAGGCAAACGAGTTTATGAGGCAAATTGTGCAGGCTGCCATGATGCTGGCGTGGCAGGTGCACCGAAACCAGGCGACAAAGCTGCATGGAAAGAACGCCTGACTCAGGGGATTGAGGCCATTAATAAAAAATCAATCGAAGGGTTTGATGGTAAAACCGGCATGATGCCGCCAAAAGGTGGCAACGCCATTCTGACTGATGAAGAGGTAACCAATGCCGTTACCTTCATGGTCAGCAATCCAAACACAAGACCCCGATAAATGGTCATTTATCGGGATACCGGAATATTACTCTCCCCCACACAAAAATGCCGTCAGAAGCATAGTTTGCTTGCAATTTCCATATTCATTCTTCCGGAAAACGAGAAGATTGTGGCTGACATATTGCCGCCAACCTGTGAAGAATCATGAGTACGGAGTGCTTTATTACAGGAAGAACGCCTTAATCTTTGCAATTAACTGCTTTTCTGTCAATTTATCACAAATTTCAACCACAGCCACTTTATTGTGCAGCTCACTGACTCTTCCTATCTCTTTGGCAAGTTCTATTTTTGCCTCACCTGGCCCTATAAGCGCGATGCTTGCTGAATCAGCAAGCAATCCGATCACCTGCTGAAAATAAGCATGATACTGATGTTTACGACGTTCATCCGCAACATGTTCATTGCTTACAGACTGTGCTACTGCAGTTCCTCCTGACTTCCAGCCCCCCGAGGGTTTGCGATGACTTTCTGCCGCAGATTCGACGCGCTGTACAAAAGTTTGATCACCTTCGACTGACACCAGAATGGCCTCCCTGTGGTCAATCCATATCCCTGTATTTTTTTTCATGGCAACTGAACTCCTTCTGTAACATAGTTGCTGAATGGCTTATCACGTTTTCAACCAATGAAACACTATAAGTAAAGATAACGAATACCCTTCTTTTCTGGCATTTTTAAAACGATCATGCAGAAAATAACGCACTTCAGTGAGCACGAATGATCAGATTGCAGGAATGTTTCCAGTAATTGTGGTTTTTCAGGTATGAGTCAGAGACTTGTGGCAATCATAAATAAACCGGCCCCTGTCTGGAAAATGAAAACAAAGAGCCGGTTGTCTTATTTTAAAGTGACTCCTTGATGACCCTTTCCTTTTCAGAGAAAAGTTTAGCGCCAAGAAACTCCCGGTTCATACGGGCGATATTGGCAACAGAAATTCCTTTGGGGCAGTCAAATTCACAGGCATAGGTGTTGCTGCAATTACCAAAACCTTGCTCATCCATACAGGCGACCATCTTCTGCACCCGCGTGGCCGCTTCTACCCGTCCCTGTGGAAGTAGTGCGAGATGTGAAACCTTGGCGCCGATAAAAAGCATGGCTGCTGCATTGGAACAAGCCGCCACACAAGCGCCACAGCCGATACAGGTAGCAGCATCAAAAGCCGCGTCTGACTTCTCTTTTGGCACAGGAATGGTATTGGCGTCCGGAACCCCGCCAGTATTAACCGATACATACCCTCCTGCCTGAATGATCTTGTCAAGCGCACTCCTGTCGACAATAAGATCTCTTATGATGGGAAATGCCTTTGCTCTCCATGGCTCTATAAAAATGGTGTCACCATCCTTAAAGGCTCGCATATGAAGCTGACAGGTGGTAACCCCCTTCACCGGTCCATGGGGACGTCCGTTAATATACAGACTGCACGTGCCGCAAATACCCTCACGGCAGTCATGATCAAAGGCAACAGGATCGCCGCCGGTCGTGATAAGCTTCTGGTTCAGAGTATCGAGCATTTCAAAGAAAGAGCTGTCAGGCGAGATGCCTGAAACATCATAGGAAACCATCTCCCCTTTAGCCGTAACGTTTTTCTGTCGCCAGATTTTCAGCGTGAAGTTCATAATAACCTGTTATTTATAGCTCCGCTGGGAGAGCTTGATCTCGTTGAATTGAAGTTCCTCGCGATGGAGCCCTGCCGCAGCATCACGCCCCTTGTATTCCCATGCGCCAACGAAGGCAAACTCATCATCATTGCGCAATGCTTCGCCCTCACTGGTCTGATACTCTTCCCGGAAGTGCCCGCCGCAAGACTCCCTGCGTTGCTGGGCATCACGTACCATAAGTTCTCCGAGCTCAATAAAATCAGCAACCCGGCAAGCTTTCTCGATTTCGGGGTTGTATTCATCCAGTCCGCCAGGAATCTTCACCCCTTTGGCAAATTCCTGACGCAGTTCCGTAATTTGATAAAGAGCTTCAGTAAGACCTGCATCGTTTCGGGCCATACCACAATACTCCCACATGATTTTCCCGAGTCGACGATGAAAATTATCGACAGACTCTTTCCCGCCGCTGTTTTTGATTTGCTTCAGGCGATCGGTAACTGCTTGAGCTGCAAGGGTAAATTCGGAAGAGGCGGTGTCGAACCGTGGCGTATGAATTTCATTTGCCAGATAGTTGCCGATAGTATAGGGAAGCACAAAATATCCGTCGGCCAAGCCCTGCATGAGCGCCGAAGCACCCAGCCGATTAGCTCCGTGGTCGGAAAAATTGCACTCTCCGATTGCATAGAGCCCCGGAATAGTGGTCATCAGCTCATAATCAACCCAAAGACCACCCATGGTATAATGAACCGCAGGATAGATCATCATTGGTGTCTCATAAGGGCTCTCCGCGACAATCTGCTCATACATCTGGAAGAGATTGCCATAAAGAGAGTCTATAGCATCATGCCCTTTTCGTTTGATGGCATCAGCAAAGTCAAGAAAAACCGCAACCCCGGTAGAACCGACACCGAAACCTGCATCACAACGTTCTTTTGCTGCCCTCGAAGCCACATCTCTTGGAACAAGGTTACCAAAAGCCGGATAGCGTCGCTCCAGATAGTAATCGCGGTCAGCTTCCGGAATATCAGAGGGCTTGATCTCTTTGTTCCTCAGTTTTTCGACATCTTTCATCTTTGCCGGAACCCATATCCTGCCATCGTTGCGCAAACTTTCGCTCATAAGGGTAAGCTTGGATTGAGCATCGCCATGCACCGGAATACAGGTCGGGTGAATCTGGGTAAACGAAGGGTTGGCAAACATAGCGCCTTTTCTATAAGCGCTCCATGCTGGCGTGACGTTGGAACCCATCGCGTTGGTAGAGAGAAAAAAGACATTGCCATATCCACCATTTGCAAGAACAACCGCATGGGCTGCATGCCGCTCTATTTCGCCGGTTACCAGATTACGGGCGATGACTCCGCGAGCCTTTCCATCAACAAGCACCATGTCAAGAACGTCTCGACGATTGTAGAGTTTTACTGTGCCAGCAGCAATCTGTCGGCTTAATGCGCTATATGCACCAAGAAGCAGTTGCTGGCCGGTCTGTCCTCTTGCATAGAACGTTCTTGATACCTGAGCACCACCGAACGAACGGTTGGTCAGAAGTCCGCTGTATTCGCGGGCAAATGGCACTCCTTGGGCGACGCAAAGGTCAATAATCTGATTGCTGACTTGAGCCAAACGATAGACGTTGGCTTCTCGCGCCCGGTAATCGCCACCTTTGATAGTATCGTAAAAAAGCCGGTAAGCACTGTCACCGTCGTTTGGATAGTTTTTGGCGGCGTTGATTCCCCCCTGTGCAGCAATACTGTGAGCGCGGCGCGGCGTATCCTGATAACAGAACACCTTGACATTGTAACCGAGCTGTCCGAGCGATGCGGCGGCAGAGGCGCCAGCCAAACCGGTACCAATTACAATAATGTCAAGCTTGCGTTTGTTGTTAGGGTTTACCAGCTTGCTGGCTGACTTGTAGGCAGTCCATTTTTCAGCCACCGGCCCTTCAGGGATTCTGGCGTTGAGGCGTGTCATTGAAAAGTGTTGTGAGTGTTGTTTTCGGTGAAAAACAGAGTCGTGACCGATTATTAAACTTTATTAAGAAAGAACAAGACGTAGATCGGGACAATGCTGAACCCTATGGCAATAAAAACAGAGTAGACCGAACCAA
>CAIYWF010000306.1 GCA_903929845.1 uncultured Chlorobiaceae bacterium
AATAGCGATGCTCTCACTCTATTTTGCTTTTGCTGCGGCACTTTTCCGCCAGGAAGTTATGCTTTTGACCGTTAAAGTGGGCAATAAATTCGGTTGGAAATGATTGTGTCCTTTTTTATGGATGATGTTCTCTTGATTGATTCATTCTCATTGAGTGTTTGTGTGAGGTGATACGATTAAGCACTTTTTTCAAAGAATCACGTTGTTCAGGCGTGCATATTTTGGCCAGTTCATGAAAATGAAGCGCAAGATCACGCTCTATTGCTGCCTGATGGGAACCTATTTTCGCTGTTAGAGCCTCGATTTTTTTTGTATCTATATTGTCTTTAAGCGATTCTTCAACCAGTTGATTTTTTAACAGCGCAATACTCTCCATGTCTGGCTGTATTTTGAGAAAATGTTCTTGTCGCAGTGTCTGGAAACTGATGGCTTGTGATTTGTTGAGGGCCAGCGATTCTATAAAAGAGTGCTGCCGATTAAACTGACGGGTGAGAGGTCCAGATTGGTGTGTGTTCTGCCACCACAGAACACTGAGCAACGTTACATTGAGCAGAACAAGAAGGACAAGTGCTGTTGTAACAAATCGTTTCGAAGTCAGGAAGTCCATGCTATGTATCAGTTCAGGTTTTATTGCGTTGGCGCATCAGGAACGCGTAGTCATTATTTAAGTGGTGCATAAGTTAACGTACCATCAGTAACACTGAGCCATGTTCAAGGAGTTTGGTTATCATTGGTCTGGTCATAATAAGCAAACTCCTGGTTCGTGTAGTCATAACTCTGATTTTCAAGCACTTCACTGCTTATTGCCGATGCCTGCTGTTTTTTTGTCTGCAGTGACAGCACTGTCGAGCCAAGGTTAATGATAACAAGCAAAGCAATGAATGCAAGCCTGAAATCCAGACTGTGCGTTCCTCCCACAGACTCCAGCTCAATTCTCTGCATTAGCCGTACCCTGAAAAGATGATTAACCTCAAGAGGTGCCATCTCATCAGCCAACCTCATTGTTTTCTCGACCTCAGATGCTATGCTTACTTTATTGTTTTTCATATTCATAATTCCCCTTTATAGTATACGACGACAATTGTGTCAATAACTTGTGTTTTCAATATATCAATGATCTGTATAGTAGATGAATAGCTTGTCGTGAAGATTTTTTTTTGCCCTGTGTATCAGAGATTCTACTGCTGAAACCGATGTTTTCAGGATATCAGCGATCTCCTGATTACTGTATCCCTCCTGTTTGCTAAGAAGAAATGCAGTTTTCTGATTTTCGGGGAGTGTATTGAGAGCATCCAGCAATATTCCGGCTCGTTCGCTATCAGTGCATACATCAGCAGGATTATCGTGAAGGGGGGGGGCAATCTCCTCTGATGGGTCTCCAATGCCAATAACCCGTTTCAATGAGCTAAACCGTTTTTTCCTTTTCAACCGGCGCAGATGGTCAAGCGATTTCGTGACAGCAATTCTGTATATCCATGTTGAGAGCTTTGCATCTTCACGGAACTGCTCAAAAGAGCGGAACACCTCCACAAACACGTCCTGGGCAAGATCCTCGGCATCTTCACGGTTAAAGACAAAACGATAACAGGTATTGACAACCATCTCCTGATGTTGGTCAACAAGGGCCCTGAACAGCTTTTCTTTTGATGCCATCCCTGATTTATGCAATGTGCTTCTTTTAACCAGGCTCAAGCAAGTTTTGTTGCAAAGGCCAGAACTTTATCAACCTTTTCCTGTGAGTCGGCCTCACAATAGAGGCGCAGTACCGGTTCAGTACCGGATGGCCGTATAAGCATCCATCCGCCTTCAAAGTGATATTTGTAGCCGTCGAGATCGTTGAATTTCAGGACTTTGTATCCCGCGATGCTTGTAAAGTCACCTGCTGCGACTCGGTCAATAATATCCTGTTTTTTTGCTTCGCTGACACGAAGGTCGATGCGGTTATAACAGAAAAAGCCATATTCATCATACAACTCCTGAACAAGTTCCCCAAGAGTTTTTTCTCTGCGTGTCATCATTTCAAGGATCAGGAGAGCGGTATAGACACCGTCGCGTTCTGGAAGAAATGCGGGAATGCCTATGCCACCGGACTCTTCACCTCCGATAAGGATGTCATTAGTGCTCATGAGTTTGCTGAGATGCTTGAAGCCTATCTGGAGCTCATGCATAATGAGATGATGTTTCTTGCATATCTTGTCGATGACATCGGTCAAAGCAAAAGTTTTTGCAACTTCGCCGGTTTTGTGCCGATACTCGACCAGATCCTTGAGAATAATGGCAAAGAGTTTATGGGAATCCACAAACGTGCCGTTTTCGTCAAGCATGCCTATCCTGTCGGCATCTCCATCATTGATAATACCAACA
>CAIYWF010000307.1 GCA_903929845.1 uncultured Chlorobiaceae bacterium
GGACCAACCGAGTCGCCAGCATTGTCACCGGCACAGTCGGCAATAACACCAGGGTTACGGGCGTCATCTTCCTTGATCTTGAAAACAATCTTCATGAGATCGGAGCCGATGTCGGCAATCTTGGTAAAGATACCGCCAGCGATACGAAGCACTGAAGCGCCAAGAGATTCGCCGATGGCAAAACCGATAAAGCATGGACCAGCAAAATCTTTAGGCACAAAAAGAAGGATGCAGAGCATAACGAAAAGCTCGATGCTGATAAGCAGCATACCAATGCTCATGCCAGCTCTAAGAGGGATAGCGTAGGTCGGGAAAGGTTTTCCCCCAAGGCTTGCAAACGCTGTCCTTGAGTTGGCAAAGGTGTTGATTCTCATGCCAAACCATGCAACGGTATAGCTTCCCAGAATACCGATAAGACTGGCGACAAGAATGAAAATAACCTTGATTGTTTCCAGGTGACGAAGCCATCCAAAGTAAGCAACAATAATGGCGCCGATAAGAACCCAAAGAACAAGAATGAATTTACCCTGCGTCACAAGGTAGGTTTTGCATGTCGCATAAATCAGCTCGCTGATCTCGCGCATAGCATTGTGAACCGGAAGATTACGGATGCCCATGTACTGTACAACACCAAAGATCATCCCAAACAAGCAGATTGCAAGACCCCACATCAGGAGCGTGTCACCGGGGATTCCTCCAAGGAATGATACCGCGTGTAAATCCGGCAATACCAAATCGGCCTCGCTTGCCAGCGCATTGGGCGCCTGTAACAAAACGCCAAGGCCCCCCAGAACTGAGACAGCTCTGGCCCACCATGTTACGTTAAACGGTTTTTTCATTGTTCTTTTTTTTTCACTGTTTTTTCTGACTTAAGAAAAAAAATATTGCCAACAGAACCCTAACCTGCCCTATCAACAACAGTAAGTCCTAATTTGCAACTTTTTTCATGAATCTCAATGCCTTTTTAAATCAAGTCACCATGATATTACACTCCTGAAACATGAATACTTGATTATTTTATGGCGAAAAATGAATTATTCTTATTCATTTTGTACCACCTCTTTGTACTTTTATTCCGTTATCTTTCCTGCTTTTGAATTATAATCCCTGAATCACTCCCTTCGATTTACTGTTTGTAGCTTATGAAACTTTTAGTGGGTCTTGGGAATCCTGACTCCCAGTATGTCGGTACACGGCACAACATAGGCTTTTGTGCAGCCGAAATAATTGCACATTCTTTCAATGCTGGATTCAGTAAAGGAAAAGGGAAATTTCTGTCGGCTAAAATCAGACACAGGGGAGAGAGCGTCACCATCATCAAACCAATGACCTATATGAACCTTTCGGGTCACGCTGTCGTTGCGGCAATGAATTTTCACAAAATCGATCGAAGCGAAATTCTGGTTCTCTGCGATGATCTTAACCTCCCTTCAGGCTCAATACGCATACGTACTAAAGGATCTGCCGGGGGGCAAAACGGACTGAATCACATTATCGAATGTCTCGGAAGTAATGAATTCGCCCGTCTGCGGATAGGCATCAGGCCAGATGAACAGCCTCTGAGCTCCTTTTCGTCGTTTGTCCTTGGAAAATTCAGTGAGGATGAAAAAATGGTTATGAATAAGGTCCTGCCTGTTTGCAGGGATGCAGCGCTTGATTTCGTCATCAATGGCATAGGACATGCTATGAACAACTACAACAAGCCTGTTATTTAACAGGCTGCGAGCCGGACACCGTCGTTTTCAATGGCCTCAGAACGGGATGGGGTGTTTTTTTTCAAAAAACGTATCGCTCGGGCATTGAACTCTCTCGGCTGATCGACATTGCAGACATGACCGGAATTGTTGATCACCTCAAGCCACGAATTGGTATGTTTCGTAATGATATAACGAACGGCAGGCAAAAACATGTGATCTTCCTCCCCCATCAGGTAAAGGGTAGGAATTGCGGTATCTTTTTCTTCAAAGTATTTTAACAGCGGAGTAATTTCGTATGTCAGTGTATACCACCTCATAAACTCTTTCTGCGCAACCTTTTTGGCTTCATTCACAAAGAGTATCCTTGACTTTTTATGGCGCTCGCTGGGCATAATAATCC
>CAIYWF010000308.1 GCA_903929845.1 uncultured Chlorobiaceae bacterium
GACTATGACGAAAAGTACAACAAAAACAAATAATAATCAAGCAAAAATATTCATTAGGCACTACAAAGGCAAAAACAAAATGACCCCTTGATTTTATTGGCTTTCCGGGCGAGTTCGCTTAGCAAGTGTATGAAGTCAGGAAATGTACCGGTCGAGGTCGATACTGGTATTGGAAAAAACTGGCTGGAAGCCCACTAAGCATTGACATACAGGAAAAGTTTTTCTATATTCAGCAATAGTTGAAGCAAGATCGTTCAGACAAAACCACCAGGATACTGCATGACCTTCACAAATTGGTTTGTGATTCTGTCTGAATTCGGCAGGAAATTTTTGGCATCTCTGGCTGAGCACCTCTCAAAAGGGACATTTGTTCTTTTTCTGTCACTGCTCAGCTCTTTTTCATACACTCCAGCAACTCTCCTGGCTGAAGACAAACAGCCTGGCGATACAAAGAAAGCTGAACCAGCAAAAAATGCTAACGGACTTCTGGCAAGCACAGAACAGATCATTGAGCAAATGATCATGAAAATAGACTTTCAAAAGGACAACGCAACTGAATCGACCGAACTCGCTGAAAACCCAAATCCAACATCTTTTTTTTCAAGCATACCAAATATTAAACCCATTATTGGTGCAGTTACCAGTGCATTTGGCTCCCGGGTACATCCCATCTACAATGTCCCTCTTTTTCACTCAGGCATTGATATCTCTGCTTCAGAAGGCACCAGGGTACAAACAACAGGTGACGGAATTGTTGCTTTTTCAGGATATGACAAAGGTTACGGACAAAAAATAACTATCAATCACGGATACGGCTATAAAACCATTTATGCGCATCTGTCAAAGTCTCTTGTACGACAAGGACAGAAAGTCAAACGGGGCGACATCATTGCGCTTTCAGGAAACACTGGCGTATCGACAGGCCCTCATCTCCACTACGAAGTATTGAAGGATAACGTAAAAGTCAATCCAACAGCTTATTTCTTTGATGAAACAAACCCGGACAATTTCATCACAACCCAAAAGACTGAAACAGATGGACGCGACAATAATTCTTAAACTGAACAACTCTTAGTATGTACTGGAATTTAGACCTTGCACGTTATATAGCTGATGCTCCATGGCCTGTAACAAAAGATGAACTGATCAATTACGCAAACAGAACCGGAGCACCTCAGCAGGTTATTGAAAACCTTGTTGATCTTCCTGACAGCGATGAAATGTATGAAAGCCTGGATGAAATATGGCCAGACTACCCTACTGACGAAGACTTTGGCTATGGGGATGAAGAACCATTGACATAGTAGAGAACAAAACGGAATACATGTTTGGCAAAAGCGCTCACTTTTATTGTCCTTGTGCTTTTTTTTGCCTTTTCTGTTCATGGTCAACCTGACAGCAGAGGTGAAAAGAGTACCCCCTCGCCACCCTATGTAGCCAAAATCAAATTCAGTGGCAATACATCGATTAGCGATGAGGAACTTCGCCTGATCATAAGTACCTCTGAAAACAGATCCTTTCTTGGACTCGGCCTTTTTGGCGGTGCTCAAAAGCCGTTCAATTATGAAGAGTTTGCAAAAGACATCTTTCTGATCAAAAAGCTTTATACCTATAAGGGATATTTTTTCACCGAAGTGGACACCACAATTGTCCGAAAAAACAACGGGAAAAAAGTTAACCTGAACATCCTGATTCATGAACATGAACCATCAAAAGTTGATGCCTTTCATTATGAAGGGCTTGAACGTATTCCCACAGAACTTAAAACAGAGTATCTCAGTAAAAAAAAGCTGAAATTAAATGATGTTTTTTCCGTTGAACGACTTATTGAAGAGCGTGACCGTACCATCTCTTTTTTCAAAGAGTCTGGTTTCACTTTTTTTCACGAAGACAGCATCCGAATCAAGGTTGATACCGTCGGGACTCATGCAGGAATTTTGTTCAGGCTCAGCCTGCCTGAAAGACTCAAATACGGCAAGATCCAGGCTATAGTTCACAATCCCCTGAAAAAAGACACCGCTCAGAAAGAAAAAATTTTTTCACAGGATGGCATCAAGGGAAAAGTTTTCGGAAAACAGATGATCTCGCCTGCTCTTATCACCTCTGCCATCGAATTCCGGCCCGGAAACTTTACCCGACAAAGCCTTGAACAACGCACCTTGCAGAATCTCGGCGCAACCAATGTTTTTTCATCGATTTACATTACACCGGATTCGGTGCGCTCTGGAGAACTCTTCACAACAATCAACCTTGAAACAGCACCAAAACACCAGATAGAACCTAAAATTCTGGTTGATAACCGTTACGGCCCCCTCTTTTTCGGAACATCTCTTGCCTATGAAAACAAAAACCTTTTTGGCGGAGGTGAGCAATTCAGAACATCAACCGAATACGGTACCCAGGCTACTTCCAACAACAAACTGCTTACAAACCTTAATCCAGACCAATATGGCAAAATAATTCCCTACGAATTTAGTCTGAAAAGTACTCTTGTCATGCCAGTTCTCAAAAAAACCGGCAACTTCTATTCGACAACCGTCGAATACGCAACAACAAAACAGCCCGTGCTGCTCTCAAGCAGAAGCGGATTGATTCGAGGAACCTACAACGCCCGCCTGAATCCTTCATCACGCCTGAATTTCGACTTTTTTGAAATCGAGTGGGTCAAAAAAGACTCTCTCAGAGGATTCAAACAACTCTTCAAAACCGATCTTGCCAATAATATCGGCATTGACCCTTCCAATGAAGCAGCGGTCAACACCGGAATTGACAGTCTTATTAACACCCATGTCAACCAGACATTCCGGCTTCGCTTCAACTCTTCAAACCGACAGAGCGTTCTTCCGGAAAAGACAATATGGAACATCGACCTTCTTCTTGAAGAAGCCGGAAGCCTTGCCTGGCTGATAGATAAGTATATTGACACAAAACAATACAGCGGGTTCACTGATAAAGATCCCCAAATATTTGGCACAACCTATTCTCAGTATGTAAAACTTGAAAGCGGATTGGGCTTTGCAAAATACTTGTCAACAAAAAGCCAGCTTGCCGGAAAAGGGCGAATAGGATGGATGATGCCCTATGGCAAAGCGGATGCAACACCAGAAGAACGCCGTTTTTATGCTGGAGGAGCAAACGACATGCGGGGCTGGCTTTTCAATACCCTCGGGCCAGGCAGCAGTGCGAGCGAGGCCGCAGCTAATTTCGGAGCTGACATCAAGCTTGAACTCAGCCTGGAATACCGTCTGAAATTTTTCAGATTCCTCAATCAGTCTTCAGGAGTAACGTTCTTTACCGATATCGGAAACATCTGGGACCGAACCGGACCATACGCGTTCAACCTTGATTCCCTGACAAAAGACTTCGCCTGGGACTCAGGGGTGGGCCTGAGAATCGGCTCACCTATCGGCCCGTTTCGTTTTGATTTTGCCTATAAACTCCATGACCCGACTGAAGCAAAACCTTGGCGTATCTCAACCCTGAACATCGGGAAATACACCTTCAATTTTGGAATTGGTGAAGCTTTTTAATTATTTGAGCAAGTTATTTTTTTCACGATTAAGGACGTATTCCCATGCCAGCACCATCAACACTTCTCGCACCTTCCATTCTTTCAGCAGACTTCACCCGACTTGAACACTCAATTGCGATTGCCACAAAAGCAGGCGCGGACTGGATACACTGCGATATCATGGACGGCAACTTTGTCCCCAACATCACCTTTGGACCAGTCATTGTAGGGGCTATTGCGGCTTGCACACCTATGATTATCGACACCCATCTGATGATTGCTGATCCAGACCGTTTCATTGAAGATTTTGTCAAAGCTGGTTCTCACCAGATTACCGTACATCAGGAAGCCTGCCCGCACCTGCACCGCACTATTCAGTTCATTAAAAGCCTTGGCGCAAAAGCAGGCGTCTCAATCAATCCGGGCACTTCGCTCTCAACACTTGATTCCATTCTGCCGGATCTCGACCTTGTCCTGCTGATGTCGGTCAATCCCGGTTTCGGGGGACAGAAGTTCATACCATCATCGATTGGAAAAATCCAGAAGCTTCATGAAATTCGCTTGCAGACCAATCCGCAGATGATCATCGCTATTGACGGTGGAATAACAGAAGAAAATGCTCAGGAAGTGGTTTCGGCTGGAGCCGATGCGCTGATTGCCGGAACTGCATTCTTCAAATCAGCCGATCCGGCAAGCACTGCGGCTAAAATCAGGGCTATGACCAAGTAATTTCTTGAAGCTCGGGACTGGTATGCAGCCCCTCTCCTATCAGTACGGCATCAAACGATGCCTGCGCGATCAGAGAGATATCTGCTGAAGTTTTAAGGCCACTTTCGGCCACCGCAATAACCCCGGAAGGAATACAAGAGCGCAGCGTTACAGAGGCTTGCAGATCAACTGTAAAATCCTTTAAATTACGGTTGTTGACGCCGATTATTGCGGCGCCCTTTTCAATCGCGACATCCAGTTCCTGACGGTCATGCACCTCCACAAGCACATGCAGGCCAAGAGCAGCAGCAAGCTCCAGATAGTCGCCAAGTTGCACAGGATCAAGCGCCGCCACAATCAGCAGAATGGCATCAGCGCCAATCAGCCTGGACTCAAAGATCTGTGACTCATCAATAATAAAATCTTTGCGCAGTACTGGCAGCGGAAACAAGCGGCTCACCTGTTGAAGATAGTCGATGGAGCCCTGAAAAAACAAGCGGTCAGTAAGCACAGAATAGGCCGCAGCGCCAAGCGCCCCATAGCAACGGGCCATCACGACAGGATCAAAATCCTGTACAATAAGACCGCGCGAAGGTGATGCTTTTTTGATTTCGGCAATAAGCTTCAATCCAGGATCCTTACGCTTGATAGCACCGGTAAAATCACGGGTGGAAGCCAGCGAGTCCTGCAGCTCCAGATAACGCTCTGCAGGCTTCTCCTTTCCAAGCTCCACTATTTCCCGCTTTTTCTCTTCTAATATCCGGGTAAGATAGGTCATGGTAGGTCAGTCAGCGGCTGCCAGTTCGCGTAGCTCGTCTTCGAGCTCAACAATCTGGAGAATATTGTCAAGGAACCAGGGATCAATACCGGTCGACTGATGCACCTCTTCAATGGTCGCCCCGGCCTGAAAGGCATAACGAAGATAAAACATACGGTCGGCTTTGGGTATCGTGATTTTCTCAAGAATATCCTCTTTGGCAAACTTCTTTTGCTGCGGAGTCATATCAAGCACATTCATGATATCCTTGCCGTCAGAGCCAAGCCCGGCGCGACCGATTTCAAGACCACGAAGTGACTTCTGCAGCGCCTCCCTGAAGTTTCTTCCGAAAGCCATGACCTCACCAACGGACTTCATCTGGACACCAAGACGGGCATCAACATTCTTGAACTTTTCAAAATCCCAGCGAGGAATCTTGACCACACAATAGTCAATAGCCGGCTCGAAACTTGCCGGAGTTGTTTTTGTAATGTCATTGAGAATCTCATCAAGCCTGTAACCTACCGCCAGTTTGGCAGCCACCTTGGCAATAGGAAAACCGGTTGCCTTTGATGCCAGCGCCGAACTGCGCGACACACGAGGATTCATCTCAATCACCACGATACGACCGTTCACAGGATTAATGGCAAACTGAATGTTACTGCCACCGGTCTCGACACCGATCTCCCGGATAATTCTGATTGAGGCATCCCTGAGCTCCTGATATTGACGGTCCGTAAGCGTCTGAGCCGGCGCCACAGTAATGCTGTCTCCGGTATGCACTCCCATAGGGTCAACATTCTCAATAGAGCAGACTGATCATAAGTACCTCGGAAAAAAGATCTTTTTTAGGACTCGGCCTTTTTGGCGGCGCTCAAAAGCCGTTCAATTCTGAAGAGTTTGCAAAAGATATCTTTCTGA
>CAIYWF010000309.1 GCA_903929845.1 uncultured Chlorobiaceae bacterium
ACCAAGTCAAGGGAAGACGTAAAAGGCTGTGGTAATGAGTAGTTAACTTCTGCATAAATTTAAATGCATCATGATACGCTTTTATTCCACCTTTCCACTATAATATTCCAAGAGCCAAAAAGATTAAGGCCATCCGTCCTAATGATATGGGGGAACCACTTAACGATCCGTACACATATTCTATAATGGATAAGAATGGTAACGAGTTAGTCCCAATAATTGACTCCAACAATATCTTGATGTCAGATATGCTTATGATTATCAGAATACCAAATCCATGGCATGATCTTCAAGGATATATTACAATTATTGGTGGGCTTCACGGATATTCTTTGAGAGCCTTCTTCAGAGAAGATCATATTAATAATAATCTAAATATGCTTTATGAATATCTCAGATTCAAGGATTGCTTTCAGATGCTAATACCCGCAACTATCAATCACAAAGAGGCATCTGGGGAATTATTATGGGAAAATTCAGCCTGGAGCAATTGGCGATTTGATTTTGATATATTAGATCCAAAAGAATTCTCAGATATACCACCCGATATGATGGATAATTATTTGTCAACAATAAAGCCAGAAAAATACTGAGCTATTTATTGCCAATTTTTCAATATACATACTTTTGTGTGGGCGTTTATTGCTATATCATTAATAAAAATAATATACCAATCTCATCAAAAAATGAAGCTTTTGATCAGTCGACTCCCAACAACTCTTTTTAAAAGAACATTATCAAGAAATTATGCCTGAACCAATAGCAACCAATACCCTGGTATTGGCAATCACAAACTCTATTACCACCTATGCTAATCAATATTTCGGAGAGAAAGGTGCTGAATGGGTTGGTGCAATAGCTACGTTTATTGGAAGTATAGCGACAATTGCAGCAGTTATATTTGCTATTTTTCAAGACCAATACAAAAAATGGCTTTACAAGCCGTCATTATATTTGTTAGCTGAAAGCAAAGCTCCAGATTGTGTAATAATAATGAAAGATGTATCATTACCCTCTGGTACAATATCTGTTGAATCTATACAGATACGAATTAGGGTAAAAAATATCGGCAATACGCCTGCAGAAAAAACAGAAGTATATTTGAATAATGTATCAGAATTTATTGACAATAAATACCAGTCGCTTATAAATTTTCAACCGATGAATCTTGTGTGGTCAAATATTGGTGGCATTTATTGCGATAACATTCCACCTGACTTTTCAAAATATTGCGACTTAGGGTTTTTATTGAAATTGGAGCCCTATTTCTTTAGAATATCCTCAATCGATCCCCCGAATAACGGCAGCCATCTTCTTAAACCGGGAAATTATAGGCTTGAAATACTTGTGGCGGCATCTAATGCAAGTCATCCTGTAAAATATATAATGCACTTAAACTTTAACCAAAATTTTTCAAATATAATTTCTGATAATATTTCAATACAAATGGATCAGAAGTAGAATATACTATATGATAGTACTTTGTGTCTCAACCTTGATGAGCAGGGCGAAGGGATTTGCATAATTGATAAAAACATAATCAAGAAAATCTTGTAATCAATGGAATCAAGGTTCAGACAACAGTTTGAAGCACCAAGACAGTATCCGAAAGGCTTAAGCAAATGGAAATTGGCCCCCAGATATCAATTTCGGCGCAAAAAGTCTCGAATTTTAAGAGTGCATAACTTTCAGGCGAATACATAATGTCCGAATACATCAACGTCGAACGCCCATTCCTCGATAAGCTTCACCAGCTCGGCTGGGAGGTGATAAACCACAATGAGCAAACAACATCTTCAGGTACAGATCACCTAAAGACCGCAGAGCAACGCGTTGCCTATGGCAATATCAGTAAATCGGTTAACGGCATCCCTCAAAACCCGGCAATAAGCAAACGCGAGCATTTCAAGGAGACGATTCTCACCAATGAGTTCCGCAACTCTTTGAAGCGAATCAACCTGACGGATGATGGTCGCTCCTGGCTTACCGAAAAGCAGATTGACGATGTTGTGCGTGAAGTAATGACCCAACCCGGCGTTGGGCTGCTTCAGGCCAACAAAACCATCCATGAGCTGCTCACCAAAAACACGACGGCCAGCGTCAATGAAGTGACTGGCGAGCAGAGCCCTTTGGTGCGTTTGATCGATTTCCGCAATCCTGAGCGAAACAGCTTCATTGCCATCAACCAGTTCCGCATTGATACCCCCGGCGCGAGCCGCAACGCCATCATCCCTGATATTGTGCTCTTTGTCAATGGTCTCCCTGTTGTGGTCATTGAGTGCAAAGACAAGGATGTGGCAGAACCCTTGAGCGAAGCTTTTATTCAGATCAGCCGCTACGCCAACACCCGCGATGACGATTACGGCGTTAAGGAAGGTGAAGAGAGGCTTTTTCATCCCAACCTTTTCAGCATTATCACTCATGGCACCGAGGCTCGATTTGGCACCATTACCGGCGAGTTTGACCATTATCTGAACTGGAAAGACATTTTCCCGGAAGTGTATCGCACGGTTCAGGTAAGTCCTGATGAAGAGCGGCAGGAGGTGCTGATTCTCGGGATGCTCAACAAGGCTATTCTGCTTGATATTCTCAAGAACTTCACCCTCTTCATGGAGATCAAAAAGGGTGAACTTGTAAAGATCGTCAGCCGCTACCCGCAGTATCGTGCCGTAGGTAAAATTGTTGAGCGCCTCCGTACCGGCAAAAATCCCTTTGAAAAAAGCGGTGTGGTCTGGCATACTCAGGGGTCAGGGAAGTCACTCACCATGGTTTTTCTGGTTAAAAAGCTGCGAGACAGTGACGACCTCAAGGATTACAAAATCATCATGGTCAATGACCGGAACGATCTGGAGGAGCAGCTTTCCGAAACCGCCGCCAATACCGGCGAAAGTGTTACCATCATCGAGCACCGCCGCGATCTTGACAAGCTGATGACGACCACGTCAAACTTGAACATGGTGATGCTGCATAAGTTTCTGGCCCAGAATGGTGTTTCAGCCCAGTCGCTCATTGCCAGCGGCGTTGTACCCAGGTTTGAAGTGTTCAAGACCATCAACGCCAGCGAACGCATCCTTTTGTTGATTGACGAAGCTCACCGTACCCAGGGCGGCGATATGGGCGACAACCTCTTTATCGGCTTTCCCAATGCGGTCAAAATTGCCTTTACCGGTACGCCACTGTTGACCGAACGGCACAAGCAGACCACCTACGAGCGGTTTGGCACTCCAATCGACACCTACAAAATGCATGAATCGGTTGCCGACCGTGCTACCGTTGATATCCTCTACATTGGCCGCACCAGTAAAGATCAGATTCTCAACAAAGAGCTGTTCAAGCAGGAGTTCGAGGATATGTTCCGTGAACGCTCAGAAGAGGAACGTCAGGAAATACAAAAGCGCTTTGGCACCATGACCGCCTATCTTGAATCGAAAGATCGCATCAAGAAAATTGCCGAAGATATTATTGAGCACTACACGCAGGAGGTGCTTCCCAACGGTTTGAAAGCGCAGGTTGTGGCCACCTCGATTGTGGCGGCATGTCGTTACAAATACGAGCTTGAGGAGGCAATCAGAGGGCGGATTGACAAAGAGCTGCCAAAACCTGCAAGCGAGCGCGACGAAGAGCTGCTCAAACAGATGCAGTTCCTGAAAGTGTGCGCTGTGGTCACCATGTCAGACAACAATGAACTTGGCTACATCACCAGGGCGCGCAAAGATGCCGCCGACATGGATGCCATCGAGAGTTTCAAAAAGGATTTCAACTATGATAAACCGGAATCGGGCGTTGCCATTCTCTGTGTCTGCGACCGCCTCCTGACCGGTTTTGATGCTCCGGTTGAGCAGGTGATGTATCTTGATAAAAACCTGCGAGAACATGACCTGATGCAGGCAATTGCGCGTGTCAATCGAACCAAGGTGATGAAGAGCGGCTATGTCAAGGAGCATGGCATTGTTGTTGATTATTTCGGCGTTGCATCCCATTTAAAGACCGCGCTGGCCATCTACACCAAAAGCGATGAAAAAGAGCTGGTAGATTTAAGCGCCTATTTCAGAGGTCTCGACAAAGAGATTCCGGTTCTTGAGTCCCGCTTCCGCCGCCTGCTCCAGTTGTTTCAGGACTATGGCATCAAGCAGATTGAACAATTCGTAAACCAGAACATGGTTGATGAGAACGAGGAGTGGGAGCTTGTTGAGAACTGCGTGGCGCTGGGTGCCGAGGTAAAGTTTCGTGCGCAGTTCGACACCTGCATCAAGGCCTTCTTCGACAGTCTTGACCTGCTCTTCAATGCTTCAATGGCAAAAGAGTACTATGTGGCGGCCAAACGGATGGGATACCTGTTGATGCGTATGCGAGACCGGTACAAGGATGAGACGCTTGATCTGAAATGGGCCGGTGCAAAGGTGAGGAAACTGATTGATAAATATCTGGAATCACAAGGAATAAACCCCAGGATTCCTCCGGTCATGCTCTTGTCGGATAATTTCCCCAAGACTCTTGAAGCACACAATAAATCAGGAAAAGCCAGGGCATCAGAGATGGAACATGCTATCCGCTGGCATATTAAAGTCAATATGGACAAAGACCCGGCGCTCTACACCCTGTTCAATGAGCGTCTGCAACGAATACTTGATGCCCACAAAGAGCATTGGGATGTTATGGTCTCAGAACTTGCCAATTTGCGGGCCGATATCGGTGAGGGCCGCAAGGATGAAGCGAGTATCGTTCATCAACATGCCACTCCGTTTTTTGAGTTGATTGTTCTGGAAGCCGGAATTGACACAAAAAATCCTGATACCATCGGCAGCGCTGCCAACATTGCAGAGCTGCTCTATGCACGCATCAAAGAGTTCATCCTGATTCCCAATTGCTGGCAGAAATGTAATGAGCGCCGACAACTTGAGAGTGATGTTCGTGACGAGCTTGATTATTGCGGGATTGATGCCATAAAAGTTAAAGCGGCAAAACTTACCGCTGAACTCATCAGCCTTGCCGAAAAGCGGGAATCAGAGATCCGCCATTCATGACCCTTGAACAGAAGATAACGGTCAAGCACAGCAAGAGGAAGACCGCCAGCATTTACCTTGAGCGCGACGGCTCAATCTCTCTGTTTGTGCCTGAAAACACCACTGAAGAGAGTGTCAACGATATTCTCAAGGCGAATGAGTATAAAATCCACAAATACCAGACCAGACGGGAGCTGCTGAACGAAAAAGCAATCAGGCGTGAGGCGGTAAACGGGCAATCGTTCCTCTATCTGGGCAGGAATTACTATCTGCAATACCATGGAGAGGCAAAAGAGATTGAATGCAAAGGGCGTTATTTTTATGTGCCAGAAGGGTCATACGAAACGCTTCACAGCCTGTTCAAAGAGTTTTATAGAAAACGGGGCAACAAGTTTATCCCCCCTCGTGTTCACAAATACGCCAGCATGATGGGGCTCACCATTGACGAGATTGCAGTGCTGGAATTAAAGAGCCGGTGGGCCTCCTGCTCGGATAAAAAGCGGAAAGTCAATTTCCACTGGAAGGTCATGATGGCTCCCGCAAGCGTCATTGATTACCTGATTGTCCATGAATTGTGTCACTTCAACCACAAAAGACACAATGCGGAGTTCTGGAATGAGGTCGACAAGTACTATCCTGAGTATCATAAGCAGGTCGCCTGGCTGAAAGTCTATGGCGCTGCGCTTGAGGTGTGATGGGGTGCGCTACATTTGCCTAACGCCCGGTCATTCGCATCAGTTCTTCCGGATATCGGTCACCTTGCACCGTTATTGTGGCTGTTGCGCTCTCTATCTCGCGGATATCGTCCGCAGTAAGCTCCATGTCCACTGATCCCATGTTTTCCTCAAGTCGTTCCAGTTTGGTGGTGCCGGGGATGGGTACAATCCATGGTTTTTGGGCAAGCAGCCACGCAATGGCGATTTGGGCAGGGGTAGCTTTTTTCCGGTCGGCGATTTTGCCAAGCAGCTCAACCACCGCTTTATTTGCCCGCCGGGCCTCGTGCGTGAAGCGGGGGAGGATATTGCGAAAGTCGGAGTTCTCAAATGTCGTGTTTTCGGTGATCTTTCCTGTAAGAAATCCCTTTCCCAGAGGGCTGTACGGCACAAAGCCAATGCCGAGTTCTTCGAGAGCAGGAAGCAGCTCTTGTTCAGGGTTTCTCCAC
>CAIYWF010000310.1 GCA_903929845.1 uncultured Chlorobiaceae bacterium
CGTACAATGCTCTAAAGAGGGTGGCGCAGCCCTGAACATTCTTGCAGGACTTGTTGCCGGTAACTTCAGCGCATACTGGATGGGCCTTGCTATTGTCAGTTTGATGGGTGCTGCTTATGGCCTCAGTACTCTTGGCATAACCACTCTCGGTTTGACTCCTGAGCTGATAGCATCGAAAGGGCTTCTGACAGTCGGACTTGACAAAGTAATCATGCTTGCTCCTTCGGTCTTTGCTTTCGGTCTTGTCGCTTTCGGATTCCTCAGCATGGGTCCGGTGACCATCGCAGTTGACTCATACGGTCCGGTTACTGACAACGCGCAGTCTGTCTACGAGCTCTCGCTTATCGAGACGATTCCGAATATCAAGCAGAACATCCAGAGTGAGTTTGGCTTCCAGCCTGACTTTACCAATGCAAAAAGGTACCTTGAAGCAAACGACGGCGCAGGCAACACCTTTAAGGCAACCGCCAAACCGGTGCTTATCGGTACCGCCGTGGTGGGTTCCACAACGATGATCTTCTCAATTATTATGATTCTTACCAATGGTCTTGCAGACACAGCAGCCATTGCAAAGCTCTCGATTCTGTCGCCACCATTCCTGCTTGGGCTGATGATGGGCGGTGCGGTGATCTATTGGTTTACAGGCGCATCGATCAATGCCGTTACCACAGGCGCCTACTTTGCCGTTGAATTCATCAAGAAGAATATCAAGCTCGACAGCTCCGTTGAAAAAGCATCGATTGAGGACAGCAAGAAGGTTGTGGAAATCTGTACGAAGTTTGCGCAGAAAGGTATGATCAATATCTTTCTTACAGTTTTCTTCACCACCCTTGCGTTTGCCTGTCTTAACTCATTCTTCTTTATCGGTTACCTGATCTCCATTGCGCTTTTCGGTCTCTACCAGGCCATCTTCATGGCCAATGCCGGTGGTGCCTGGGACAACGCCAAAAAGCTTGTTGAAACCGAACTCAACGCCAAAGGCACCGAGCTGCATGATGCCTCCATCGTTGGTGATACGGTCGGCGATCCTTTCAAGGACACCTCTTCGGTTGCCCTGAACCCGATCATCAAGTTCACCACACTCTTTGGTCTGCTTGCTATTGAACTCGCCATTGAACTTGCTCCACAGGTAGCAATTACCTTGGCCGCTGTTTTCTTTGCGCTCTCGCTGGTTTTTGTACACCGCTCCTTCTTCTCCATGAGGATCAAGGTGGACGAACACTAAACGTCAGTTTGCTCCCTGCTGATCGGCAGGATTCAAAAACAAGAGAGCCGCAGCAATGCGGCTCTCTTGTTTTATTTATTCTATCTCTATGCCATAGGTATCCAGCAAACCAATAACCCCAGGGAGTGAGAATCTGGCTTTTCTGAGACGGTTTGTTTCGGGATTGATGGAGTAGTTAAAGGCAGAAATGAAATTTGCCTGTTCGAGATTGGTGTGAAAGAATGTGGTCTGCAAAAGGTCGCAGTTCTCAAATATTGCCCCTGTCAAGTCCGCTTCGCTGAAATCAGCTTCCTGCATGTTGCAGTTTTTGAATCGTATGTTTTTGAGCTTCAATCCTGAAAAGAGCGAAAGCTTCAGGAGGCAAGAATCAAAATCAAGCTCCAGCATAAATTTCCGGCAATCACTGAACAATACGCCAAGCAATTTGCAGTTCACAAACTTCACCTCCTGAAGGCCGCTGTTTTTGAGTTTAGCCAAGCTGAGATTGCAACCGTCAAATCGGCAATTGACAAATCTGACACCGGAGAGATCGGCGCTGTTAAAGTTGCAGTGGATGAACGCACACTGTTCATAATAGCCCTCCTTCTCAAGACTCTGAACATCTCTTATTTCTTCCATTATCGCTCTTATGAAAATGAGTTACAGATTTCTTTTCCCCTCTTCGGTATTGTACCACAGTCCAGTCGAGAAATTGCAAAAAAACCTGCCATTTACCCCTGATAACCGCAAATATCCAAAACCCTTACTTATATTATCACGTGTATTTCCCGGTACGATCCAGTTATAATCTGCTTTTCGGATATTAAATAAAAGATCAATGTTGATCGGGTTGAAGCTATAAAGATATAATCAGGAAAAGGAAAGGGATGTGATGCAACTGCAATTTGATTCAATAAGCAGAAAAGGGAGCACCCAAAAATAATGATAGAAGAGATAAAAAAAATGCTCTGGGCCTCTGCCGACAAGCTGCGGGCCAACATGGACCCTGCCGAATACAAGCATATCGTCCTCGGTCTTATCTTTCTAAAATATATCTCAGACTCGTTTCAGACCCACCGAATGCAACTTACCCTGCGTTTTCAGGACTCCGATGACGACTACTATCTCAGCGACACCGATAAAAGCTATCTTATCGAAGAACTCGAAGATCGCGACTACTACAAAGAATCCAACGTTTTCTGGGTGCCCGAAGGAGCCCGTTGGGAAACCATTCGCGCACAGGCCAAACAGCCCGATATCGGCAAACGCATCGACGAAGCCCTGACCCTCATAGAAATTGAAAACCCCAAACTCAAAGGCATTCTCGACAAACGCTACGCCCGCGTTCAGCTCCCTGACGGCAAACTCGGCGAACTCGTTGACCTTATCTCCAAAATCGGCTTTGGCGAAACCGGTCAGAATCCCCGTGACCTGCTTGGTCAGGTCTACGAATACTTCATTGGTCAATTCGCCAGCGCCGAAGGCAAACGGGGAGGCCAGTTCTACACGCCGCCGAGCATCGTTAAAACACTGGTAGCTGTCCTCGCTCCCCATCAAGGGCAGGTCTACGATCCCTGCTGTGGCTCAAGCGGCATGTTCGTTCAGTCCGAAAAATTCATCGAATCGCATGGTGGCCGGATTGGCGACATCTCCATCTACGGTCAGGAGTCCAACCCGACCACATGGCGCCTTGCAGCCATGAACCTCGCCATTCGCGGATACGACTACAACCTCGGCAAAGAGCCTGCCGACTCATTTACCCGCGACCAGCACCCCGACCTCCGTGCCGACTTCATCATGGCCAATCCACCCTTCAACATCTCCGACTGGTGGCACCAGAGCCTTGAAGGGGACCATCGCTGGGTCTACGGCATGCCGCCGCAAGGCAACGCCAATTACGCCTGGTTGCAGCACATCCTTTTCCATCTCAAACAAAATGGCCGTGCCGGTATTGTGCTTGCCAACGGCTCCATGTCCTCCAGCCAGAACTCCGAGGGCGATATCCGCAGGAACATGGTTGAGGCCGACAAGGTGGAACTAATGATCGCCCTGCCCGGTCAGCTCTTCTTCAATACCCAGATTCCCGCCTGCCTCTGGTTCCTTGTTAAACAGAAAAACAGGCGAAAAGGAGAGGTGCTCTTTATTGACGCCCGAAAACTCGGAACCATGAAAAGCCGGGTGCAGATTGAGTTTCTTGATCAAGACATTCAGAGAATCGCTGACACCGTCCATGCCTGGCGAGGCGATGGTGAAACCGGTGCCGACTATGCCGACATTGCGGGCTTCTGCCGCAGCGTCACGCTTGATGAAATCGCCAGCCACGGCCATGTGCTCACGCCGGGCCGCTACGTTGGCGCTGAAGCAGTTGATGATGATGATGAAGCCTTTGCTGAAAAGATGCAGAAGCTCACCGAAACACTCGGCGAACAGATGGCCAAGGGGGCGGAGCTGGATGCGCTGATCCGCCAGAAATTTGGAGGGCTGGGGTATGAGTTCTAAAATGAGTGAGCCGATGAGGGAGACTGTCGATAAGCAAAAAGCTTTTGCTTGCTGTTGCGAAGAGCACAGGAAAAAGAGGAGTGGAGTCCGCATCTGCACGTATGGAAAAATAGTGATTCTCAATGAAACTGAGGGATTACAGGAAAGGCTACAGGAAAGACTACAGGAAAGAGCGTCGAAAAGACGGGTGATGAGTTCCGTATTGTGGCCCTCGTTACACCAAAGAAACCCTAAAGAAACCCCAAAGAAAAATCTCAAAGAAACTTGCGAGGCTATAGGTGCAGTATCAGTGAGGGGTGGGGGATGACTACTCAGCATTTAATCTTTGGCGACTGCGCAACTTTGATTCGATCTTCAATCCTTCCTGCTGACTATCCTGACGAACCATATATTGCATTAGAGCATATCGATCAAGGTCAGCTTTCTTTAACCTGAATTATTCATCAAAGCAATAAAAAAGGGGCGCAAAAGATATCATAATTGCTTATATTATTGGTAGTTAAGATCAATAAACAAAGCCCGATATCGATGGAACCCCTTGAAGCGAATATAGTC
>CAIYWF010000311.1 GCA_903929845.1 uncultured Chlorobiaceae bacterium
AATCATTCCTTTTTGAAGAGTTATGAAATGATGAAAGATAACAGGCTTTTTCAAATCGATCACGGTTACAAAAGCTCCTTAAATCGTTATATTAATTAATTTTAAATGGTGTTAACTTTTTCAACAACCGGACACCAGTGACTGAATATAATAAAAAAGGAGGAGAGCTAGGAGTCGAAAAAGTTTATCCAATTCGTAATTAAATAGAAAAATACTTTTTTATGAAAGCATTTAATTTTATACTTTTCTGCTTAATAGTCATCTTTTTTAAAGTTCCTGCGTTATTTGCCGATCAAGGCGAAAAACCAAAAGAAGGATTTGGGGAAATTTTAAATCTTGCTGATGTATATTACTCAAAATACAATCTTAATATGAGTAATAAACTTGTTGATAACAAAAAAAGAAAAGATTATTTATTTTTATCATTACCTATTCAGATTAGATATACTTATTATTTTGATCAGCAAAAAAATAATTTTGGTGCGCTGTATATAAATTCAAATATAAAGAGTGACCTTTATAATGAAACATGGAATACTACTTATTATAATGATAACCGAATTTATAGTTTTGGGGGAATGTTAGGTTATGCTGAAGAATTTAGAGAAGACAAAAATAATCCAAAAAGTAAATATGTTGGTGGTTATTCAACAGCGCTGTTTGCTGAGTATCAAGTTTTAGAATCATCATATATTTTACCACAAAATTCTGTTCCTGATTATAATATTAAAGTTTGAGAAACTGTTTGGTGTTCGCGTAAATTCAATCCCATAACAATATTTCCTAATATAAAAGGAAGTATATGGACAGAAACTTGGGGGAATGTGCATATCAATCATCAATGTTTGTTAAAAAAGGACAAGATCATTATGTGATAGCAAATATCATACCAAAAGCTGGAATAAGCTTTGATTTAGATGATTCTTTTGCTATTGAGCCTTATGGGATTTTTGGCTTAAATTATAATATGCGCCAAACAAATATATGGAATAATACCCCATATAATAACTATATCGAATATGGACCAGCGATTAGACTCACATTAAAAAACAATAAAATTAAGCGGCTTAGTGGTGAACCGCATATTTATGTCGAGTATTTGAAGGTTGATTATTTATCAAATGTTCCAAAAGATAATAAGGATTATACTCATGATATGTCGCATGATTGGCGAATAGGCTTAAGTTATTGGGGATATTTATTTTAGATTTGTACCTCACGCCGCTGCATAGACGCTGCGCCCTGAACCATAATAGGCATCATAGACGTGCTGGAACACCGCAGTTGATTTCTGCCTGAAGAGTTCCGGCGTGTATGCTCTTGGCAGGTGGTCATCCAGCAGTTTGTCAATGGCCACCCTGACCGCTGCACGCGCCTGTTGCCGTTTCCGCCAATCAAGCACCAGTTTGTTGCTCTTGAGGGTCATCAGCAACTCCTTTGCGGTAGCCTTCACCTTCTCCCGATCAGCATCACTCATCTCAATCGGCGGTTTCATCAACAGGTCAAAAAGTGCCAGCTCTTCTTCTGTTAACTGTTCACTCACCCCTCGTTTCTCTTCTTCATTAAGGCTCTGGGCAAACGTGACCAATTGGCGGAAAAACTCTTCGGGATTGAGGCTTCCGGCATTATAGGCAGCAATCATTTGCTGGAACCGTTCGAGATAATCCATCCGAGTCCGATTGAGTCGTACCATTGCCATCAGCTTTTGCCCTACACTTCCCTTGAGCTTTTCGTTGAGCGTTCGCTTCCGGCTGGTTTTGAACTTCTCAGCCAGCTTTTCAAAATCAATGGCGCTGAGGTCAATCAAGTGGTCATCGTTATCAGGATCGCTCGCCTCCCTGATAACATAGCCTTCCGTCGCAATCGACTGATCAAGAAGCGCTTCAACCTGCTCCATCACCTGTGTAATGTCGGCAGAGGGAACCAGTGCACGGATTTTATCAGCAATAACCTTGATGGGCGATACTTCAGCAGCAAACTCATGAGCCCGCAGGTCGGGCAATACTGCCTTGTAAAGCCGCTGGACGGTATTGGCCAAATCAAGATAACGTTGTTTGACCTCTTCGGAGGCAATCAGAGCCTCGACAGCATTGTCAAGCAGTTCGACACGCGAAAACCCTTCAGCATTCTGGATAGAGGCCATGTCCACGCCCTGTTGTGTGCACAAGCTCCTTGTCTCTTCCAACGCTTGTTGTAATGCGGCAACCAATGCGGATTTGTCTTCAACCGGCTTCTTGCCGCCCTTGCCCACACCGTAAATGGCAAGCGCTTTCTCCAGATTACGGAACACACCGGCATAGTCCACAATCAGGCCACTCACCTTGTCAAGAAAAACCCTGTTGGCA
>CAIYWF010000312.1 GCA_903929845.1 uncultured Chlorobiaceae bacterium
ATTATTTGCCATCATGACGGAGACCAGACCGACATCATCGCCAAGCATACCGGCAAGTTGATCGAGATCAATTTTACCGTATCGATCAACATTGAGGTACTTTACCCTTACACCTTGATGAGCAAGGCACTCAGAGGTCTCAAGCACACAGGGATGCTCAATTTTAGTGGTAATGATGGTGCCCCGTCTTGAGCCCGGAATGCATTGGCTGGAAGAGCAGACAAAAAGCGAAAGCACCGTATTGTTCGCTTCCGACCCGCTTCCGACAAAAATAATTTCATTCTCTTTAGCCCCGATAAAATCAGCAACTTTACGGCGCGCTTCCTCAACATTTGCCCTTGCTTCACGCCCGTATGCATGCATGCTGGAAGGATTGCCAAACATTTCCATGGCCGCAATCATCTCTTTTTTCACCTCCGGGTGCAGCGGTGTTGTGGCATTGTGGTCAAAATATACCTTCATGTCTGCCATAATACTTTCAAAATTCCTGGTTACGGCTCAAGGCCTTATTAAAAAACGAATAATAGCCAATAAACTTTCTTTATCACAACGTCTACTTTCATCAAAATTCCAAAATTGATCCACACCCAAGATGGCTGAATGCATCAAAATCAATAAAAACTCTCAGATGAAACTTTCTTCAGCCATAATAAACTTGCTCTTGAACGGTCTCAAATAATACTCATCACAACAATTGTTGAAGCATATAGAACGAATATGCATTAAGAAATGCATAAACCCCACTATTAATTCCTTAAGGAGACTTTTTTTATCCTATTAATATTTATAACGCCAAAATATGGTGAAAACAGGTGTGAAGGAGATGGTGACACCGGCACAAAAGAGATTTATCTGGCCCACTGCTCACAGCAGTAGAAATAAATTAATAACTACCTTTTAAAAAAGTAAAGGAAAACAAGAAGGGCTAATACAAAAAAAACAGCACCGATTTTTACCATTGTCCTGACTGGTGGTAACCTGATACTCTTGACGTTCGCATCAACATCAGACTTTAAGGCACTCGGGCTACTCCCCCCATCGCCAGAAAGATTACTCCCGGCAGAACTATACATCTGGAGCTCCTTTCTGCATTGCTCAAGGGCTTCCTCGTTATTGATTCCCATCTCCTGCGCATATTCCTTGATATAGGTAAAAATATACACCCTGGGTAAAAAGCTAAAATCCCCTGCTTCTATTTTCTCAAGATAATTTTTTTTAATCTTGACCCGTTGCCCTACATCTTCCAAGGTAAGTTCTTTTTTAATCCTGACATTTTTCAACTCCCTTGCCATAAGCTCCAAGGCCTTGCTACCTGACACCTTTTCCGTCATATAATAAATCCGGATAGAGATAACATGAGAATAGGTATATTCTATGTAAGAATTTACTAAAAAAACTATCCCCTCTACTTACTTAATCAACTCCATAAGAGGAGATATACCTCCACACATCACTTCCATCTGCAGAATTATTTCCAAGACGAAACAATGCGTCCGAACCAGAAACCGTACCCTCCATCTCTTTGCCAATTTGCTGCTGAAGCGCTTCAAGCTCAGCTCCGCTATAATTTTTCCAGAGCAGAAAAATCCGATCACGAGGAAAAAACAGTTTATGCAGCCGGGCACCTGAGAGATTCTTGACACTGTAAAAAAATATCCTGGAGATACCGGATACCTGCTCAGGCTTCTCAGCTAACAGGACAAATTCCTTAATCGATTGCAAGTATGAATATCTCTGTTGAAGAAAAAGTTCATGTTCGCTTCCGAGTATATGGTATGGAAAAAGATCCTCTGCTATAACAACAACATGCCTGGAGGCACTAATTAATCCTGTAAAAGGCTCGTACAATGCTTTAGTAAACCATACATGTTCGCTGTCAAGTGAAGAAGAGCGAGGGGAAGCTGAGGCGAGCTCACCAAGAAAAGAACGTATCCCTGATTCGACAGTATGAAGCGAGTCAACAGGAAATTTGCTGTTGGCAATCTGCAATTGGCTCTTTCCAATAAACATGACACCACAAAGACTGTCAGAAAACAACGGCTTGATTATGACCTGACCCTCATTCAACGCCCCTTGAACCGTGCGGAGCGTTACCGGGATAAGTTGGATGGCTTCGGCTGCAGCAGGGTTTATTGCCCGAACCTCCGAAAGCAGTTCCAACATCCTTCCTCTTTTACGATTAAGTGCCTGATCAATGAATTTGCTGTTTTCCTCGCCTTCAGCACGAATGAAAATATCTGCTTTCCGCTGAAGCAGTCCCGAGATTTCGTGTTGCAATCGTCGAACCTTCAACTCAAGAATTTCATGGCCTTTTCCAAGCGTGAAACTATTTGGATATCTCTCCAGGATGCGCTTCAGGTCAAGGGTACCAATTTTCTCTCCGGCATCGAAAAGCTCAAAAATCCTTGACTTTTGAAGAAGCAGCCCGGTCAAGGAGCGGCCAGCACTTTTTTCAAGCTGAAAAAGCTCACTTGTCGGCCAGGGTGGAACGCAATCCCGGCCAAGAGAAAAACCCTGTTGCAAAGCAGCAATCCGTTCATTGTCTTCAAGCGACTTGCTTCCGGCAAGCATAAAAAGCGACGCGGCCTGAGCATACTGCATATTTTTTATTCGAAAATAGTCGGCAGCCTCGCGAAAGGGATCTGCTTTACGAACTATGATCGCATTTGATTCCAAACGAAGCAACTGCAAAAGAAAGGGGTTTTGCGACTCTTCGGCCAGAATGAGGGCCTTGAACAGGAGATAGCTGGCATTTCTACGCTGTTTTTCAAGAAGCTGAAGGCTTTTTGAAGCCGCTCTAAGCGCCTGGATCCTCGGTATCAATGCTCCCTTTATCGCCAAAACCCGCCCAGATTCGGCTGCAATTTTTCCGGCAAGAGCATCAGCAGTTTCAAGAGCGAGTTGCGGCAGCGCAACTTTGCACTGCAGAAGCCCTGCCCAGGCAGTTATCCTTGTGACAGGATCCTGCTCGTGACCCGAAAATTTACTATAAATCATTGCCGCCTTCTCATAGTCGCCGTCCTCCCGGTAAAGAGATGCCAACTCAAGCCGAAGTTCGGGTAAGGGAAAGAGGACTTTTTCAAGTGTTGCTGCAGCATCCCTGAAATTTCCAAGTTCGCGAAGCCATGTTGCCTTATCAACAAGGATCCTGGTACGAAGTGAATCCGACAGAATTCCCACTGGAAGCTTTTCAAGACGCGCCGTGCTTCGGAGCGCTTCACCATACTCACCGGTCAAGCCTTCGATAACTCTTTTCTCATACAAGGCACTGACCACCCGTGGAGCGGTTACATGCAGTGTATCAAGATCGAGACCCTTATTATAAAAATCAAGAGCTTTCAAATATTCATGACTGCGACTACAAGTATTGGCCTGCTTGTAGAGTAACGCTATTGTTTCTTCTGAGTTATTGCCTGAATGACACCCTGAAAAAAGCAGAAAAAGAGCAAAAAGCACCATTCCTGACGGAACCCGCCGGAAATGAATTTCCATAACGGGGAGCCTCCAGCTCCCTTTTCAAAAATTTAGTAGTATGTTGAGAGGAATATAACGGAACTCTTCGGTTAACACGAAAACAGCGAGCAACCATGATTGCAGAAAAAACTAAAGCGCCAGCATTTACCCTTCCAGATGCTGAAGGTCAGAACGTTTCTCTCTCCGACTTTACCGGAAAAAAAGTACTGATAATCTTCTACCCGGGTGACGACACTCCAGTTTGTACGGCACAAATGTGTGATTACCGGAACAATGTTCTGGAGTTCACTAAACGGGGCATTGCTGTGCTTGGCATCAGCTCCGACAGTGCGACCTCGCACAAAAGCTTTGCCGAGCGTAATCAGCTCCCCTTCACCCTCTTGAGCGATACTGAAAAAACAGTTGCAAAAGCCTACGATGCTCTCGGTTTCCTGGGCATGTCGCAACGTGCTTATGTGCTTGTTGATGAAGAGGGAACCGTGCTGCTGGCCTACAGCGATTTTCTGCCCATTATTTATCAGCCGATGAAGGATCTACTCGCAAAAATTGATGCGGCATGAGTTTCAATAATCCCGCGCATTTCTGTATCTTCGCTCAAACTTTTTGTTTTCAGTAACGAATAATATTGTATCCACCACCATGGAAAGAACACTGACTATCCTGAAACCCGATTGCGTGCGCAAGAATCTTGTCGGCGCTGTCATTAACCACATCGAACGTGCTGGCTTCCGTGTTGTGGCCATGAAAAAAATCCGACTCACTACAGAGACTGCCGGAGAATTTTATGCCGTGCACCGCGAACGCCCTTTCTACGGAGAGCTGGTTGAGTTTATGTCTTCCGGTCCCTGTGTACCGATGATTCTTGAGAAGGATAATGCTGTTGCTGACTTCCGCACCGTCATTGGCGCCACCGATCCTGCCCAGGCAGACGAAGGCACCGTTCGTAAACTTTATGCTGACAGCAAGGGAGAGAACATCGTCCATGGATCTGATTCTGTCGAAAATGCAGCCATTGAGGGTGCCTTCTTTTTCTCAACTGAAGAGGTTGTCAGAGGAAATTGAGCCTCATTGCAGGAAACAACAAAAAAGCGATCGGATGGTCGCTTTTTTGTTGTTGAGATCACTCTTGATCGGATGGTTTGTCGCTTTTGATCTCTGAAAGGTACTCGCTGAAGCTCTCTCCGTACATCTCCCATACTGTCATGAAAAGAGCGGCAACTATGGGACCAACAATAAATCCGAAAAGCCCAAACATCCCGATACCTCCGAGCGTTCCAAAAAAAATAAGAAGCTCGTGCATTTGAGTATCGCGCCCGATCAAGATGGGACGAAGAATATTGTCGATATGACCGACCACTATACTGCAAAAGAGCAGAACCCCAATCGCCTGGGGATACTGCCCTGTCACGGCAAGATAGATGACCGCCGGTACCCAGATAATCGGAGGGCCAAGTACCGGGACAACTGAAATCAGCGACATGAGTGTACCCCAGAAGATGGCGCTGTCAATCCCGGCAAAATGCAGGGCAAAACCGGCGAGAGTGCCCTGCACAATTCCCACCACTATATTCCCTTTGATAGTCGCCCTTGTCACAGAAAGAAACTTGTCAAGCAGCCTGTACTGATCATTGTTCGTCAGAGGCAACCAGGAGAGCATCTTTGCCAATATTAACCTTCCATCCCTTAAAAAAAAGAACATGGTATAGAGAAAGGTAAAAATCAGAAAAAGGTCATTGACTGCAGAATAAGTCACTGAGGAGATAGTGTTGAATAGCATCGAACCTGTTGTACTGGCAAGCTCTCCGGCTTTCTGCAGGATCTCCTCACGGTACAGCTCAATTTCTGGATAAAATGAGAGCGAACGAAGCTGTTGGTCAAATGCTGCGGGCTCAAGGATCTGCTGCTGTACCCAGGGTACTGCAAGACGACTTATTCTGACGGCCTGTTTTGCCACCACACCAAGAAGAGTTGCAAGGGGAAGAACAACAATGAGCAGCATGATGAGCATCGTCATTGCCGCACTCAGGCTTTTACCTCCCTTGAACCAGCGCTCAAAATGGCTGAAAACAGGCATGACAAGGGCTGAAAAAAGAGCTGCAAGAAAAATAACCATGAGGAAATAACGAATCATGGCAAAAAAAATGGCCGAAATAAACAGGAGGAGAAGAAGGAGAATAACCTGGTTTGCTTTGATGTTGTTCATGATCGTTTTATTATGAGCCCCAAATAACTTAAAACCACTCCACATAATCCTCTTTGAGAAGCTGTGAACGAACATAAGCCACAGCAAAAATTCCTGCCGTTTCAGCCCTGAGAATTGTTCTTCCCAGCGATATTGCACGAAACCCGGCGATCTGAGCTTCCTGTACTTCATCAGCAGTAAAACCACCTTCGCCACCAATCAGAAAAATCGACTGTTTTCCGCAGCACTCTACCTCTGGCGGCATCTCTGAGCCCTCATAAGGAATCAGCTTGAGATCATAACCCGGAAGGGCAATAACTTTCCTGAAAGAGAGTGGCTCCCAGAGCTGTGGCAGATAATACCGTTTTGACTGCCGCGCCGCTGACAAAACAATAGTCCTCCATCTGCTGAGCTTGCTCTGAACTTTTTCACTTGACACCTGAGAGAGCGTCCTGGCCGTGATCATGGGAATGATTGTGGATACTCCAAGCTCGGTGGCCTTTTCCAAAAAGAACTCAAACCTTTGGGGTGCTTTGAGCAGAGAAAGGGCAACCGTCACGCCGGTTTTTGGACGTTCAAAGCTTGTATGGCCAAAAATTTTACCCGTCAATGAAGTTTTGCCAACATCCAAAATGCTGACCTCGCAGCACAAGCCAGAACCATCGGTTACAAAAATCCTCTCTCCAGTTTTTTTTCTCAGCACCCGTGCAAGATGGTGAAACTCATCACCATCAAGCACAAGGCTCTGTGAATGGAGATCGATGTTCTCCGTCGAAGTATAAAAGAGTTCCATGAGCTCTTTACTCCTTTGCGGCTACAGCTACAGCGGCAAGAGAGACTTTTTCAGCCCCACTTTCGCGCAGTGCCTGTGCGGCAGCAGCCAGGGTTGCGCCTGTTGTCACGACATCATCAACAAGCAGAACATGACAACCACAGACACCTTCTGTCGCCAGAAATGCACCTGCGGGATTTTGTTTTCGCGCTTCAGCCGAAAGCCCTGTCTGCGATACGGTATACCGTTTTCTGACAAGGAACTCGGAGCGAACCGGTTGCTTCAACGATTGAGCGAGACCTTCGGCAATTTTTTCTGACTGGTTATAAGATCGCTCTGTTTTTTTAAGGTGGTGAAGCGGCACCGGCACAATGCACCCTATATCACCGATATCACCCCCGGAGAGCATCCATTCGCCCAGTTGACGACCGAAACTTTTTCCGAGGTTAAAAAGGCCCTCATATTTCATCGAGTGAAGCACCTGCTGCAGTGCGCTTTTCTTGTGAAACTGGTAACGACACCAACCGCGCTCAAACGGGAACTGCTCTCCAAAATGGGAAACAACGGTTTGGCGCAAAACATATTCTGCCTCTGAAGGAGTTCTGAAAGGTTCAAACTCCTCCATACAGGAGGCACAGCAGTACTCTTCATCAGGAAGAAGAGGTTTTTGACAGACGAGACATACATGAGGAAAAAGGAGGTGAAGCAGTTGTTCGCGCATGACAAACTCTCTTTATGATTAGCCAAAGCATAAGGCCGCTGCGCCGTACATTCCTGCCTTGTTCCCAAGATAAGCTGGCACAAGCTCAAGACCTTCGTGCATTGAAGGAAGCATGGAGTTCCTGAGTTGATTGAGAGCAGGAACAAATATAAGGTCTCCTGCGGCTGAAATCCCACCGCCAATAACAAATTTTCTGATATCCATGAGCGCCGTGACGTTTGCAAGCCCCACGCCGAGAATGGAACCAACTCTCTCCCATACAGCAAGGGAAACTTCATCTCCTTCATGTGCGGCATATTCCAGATGGCGCGGCGAAAGACGTGTATAGTCATTATTACACAATTTACCGACAGAGGAACCAGAAGGACTCGCAGCAATCATACTGCATGCAAGTGCCACAATGGCCTTTTTTCCAATAAGGCTTTCAAGAGTCCCCCGTATGCCAGCATGAAGCGTTGGCCCTTCAAAGTCAAGAATCATAAAGCCTAACTCACCTGCTGTACCATGTGCTCCGCGATACAGTTTTCTGTTCAGCACAATCCCGCCGCCCACACCAGTACCGAGAGTCACCATAACAAAATCTCGAAATTCCTGGCCAGCCCCATAGACAGCTTCACCAAAAGCCGCCATATTTGCGTCATTATCGATAATAACCTGCATCGCAAGTTGCTCCTTTTCCATCAGGCACTTTTGCAGTTCATCACGCAAGGGAAAGATGGCCCATCCAGGAAGATTTGGAGGATAGCTCAGTACCCCTCTCTCAGCATCAACAGCTCCAGGAGCTCCCAGCCCGACACCGTCAAAATCTTCGGGTTTACTTGTCAAGGATGCTTCTCGATAAAGAGCAGCAATAATGCCTGCAAGCTGTAGAACGATTCCGCCAGGACCCGATGCCGTATCGGTAAAAATCCTTCTGTCAGCCAGAAGACCGCTCTCTTCACCGACGACCCCGGCTTTGATTGCTGTACCGCCAAGATCTATACCAATTGCCCATCGAGACATACTGCGAAATTTAATTTACTGGTGATTGAACGGCCTGATAAATTTTCTGCCATGAGTGCCAGATGCGAAAAAGTCAAGAATCTCAACAATTTCAGGTTCAGGAGGAAGTTCTGATGTCACTTTTTCAAGTGCATTGGCAAGAAGAAGGCCCGATTGAAAAAGAATCCTGTATGCATCTTTAATCAACGTTATTTTCTCAGGGGTAAATCCTCTGCGTTTCAACCCGATACTGTTAAGACCCTCGTAGCGAAAAGATTCATTTCCTGAAGCCATGACAAACGGCGGCACATCAAGCGTAACTCTTGAGAGTCCTCCAAGCATTGAAAAGCGACCGATACGAACGAACTGGTGAACTGCGGCAAGTCCACCAACAACAACATAATCGCCAACCTCACAATGGCCACCAAACGGAACACAATTGGCGACAACAACGTGATTACCGATGACACAGTCATGGCCAACATGCGCATAAGCCATAAAAAGATTATCAGAGCCGATAACGGTTTTACCGCTCGCTTTCGTGCCCCGATTAAGGGTAACACATTCCCGGATAACTGTTCTGTCGCCAACAAAAAGCCAAGTCTTCTCTCCAGAAAACTTGAGATCCTGAGGCTCAGTGGCAAGCACCGCACCAGAATAGATCTTGCATTCGCTGCCGATCCGGGCACCAGATGCAATATGAACGTGGGGCCATATCCTGGTACCATCACCTATTTCAACATCGTCTTCAATAACGGTATAGGGACCGACCGTAACGCCCTCCCCTAGAACGGCATTCTGACCGATAACGGCAGTTGGATGAATTGTGCTCTGCATAATTTTTATTCCTTCATTGTTTCAAACTCTTCTACCAGTTTTGGTTCCTTCAGTTCACGAGAAAGTGATTGAATAATTTGTTTCGCCTCATCTTTGCGGCCAATATCCCTATATGCCCTGGCGAGAACATAAAAAAGGCGAGGGTCAGAAGCTGGCGAGGAGTGAACACCGAGTTGCTCAAGATAATTAATATATACTGACGTTTTCTGCTTTTCGCCCAAACGAACATACAGTGCAATAACTGAACCGGCAAGTTCCGGATTTAAAGGATATTGTGCCAGAGGTAGAAGTTTGACTGAGGTATCAAGTACCTGCAATGCAAGTGCTCCGCGCCGAACATTCCGTTGTGCACCTGACACGTCTCTGATGAGAAGAGTTCCCTCAGGATCCGTGGCCAATTCAAGGGCAAGACGGACAAACAGTGGATTATAGTTGCTACAAAGTCTTCTCGACGTCTCTTCAATAGTGACCTGGGCGTTATTGAGGTTTCTGTAACGATACACGTTCAGAAGATTCCTGTACAGCACCGCCGGATCAACATTGCTCATAGGATCAGCACTTTTCATCGGCACTACTTTGTAGGCAAGACCGTCAAGACGAAGATATTTTTCAATACCAATCATACTTTCGGGATCGACCGTCAAGGCAAAATAGACCGGACGACGAGCAAAGTTGTTCATCAGAATCTCATAGACAGCAATATCCTGGGGACGAAGATATCCCTGCCCATTATACGTCAATCCGGGCTTCAGCAGCCAAGTCATGGTATCGACCGGTTCAGACGGCAGCGAACGGCCATGAAGTCGTGACTCACGCAAAAGCTGCTGACTGATTGCCGATGAAGGAAGCACTGCATCAACTGAATCAATGGGGACATAGGTAATGCCAGCAATCTCTCCATCACTTAAACTGAATGCAACAGGTTTGGCCCCGCGCGGGCGGCTGTTTTTCAACTGATCAAGGTACCAGCCTGTATTGGCAAGACTCAGGTTAACGACCCGCACATCGGTTCTGATACGTTCGACCTCCTGCAGGTACCACAATGGAAATGTATCATTATCGCCGTTGGTAAAAAGAATGGCATCCTTTTCACAACTTTGCAACATATTCCATGCCCAGTCCCACGGAACATAGTTCCCCGAACGGTCGTGCATCCGATAGTTCGCCTGCAGCATCCTGCCGTTAATCAGAAAAAAGCCGAGTACAACCATCAATACCGCAAGAAGCATTGGAGACCTGTTGCCGATAAGCTTCAACCTCTCCCCAAGCCACTGCCAAATGCTTTCGATCCCGATTCCTATCCAGAGAGCAAAGGCGAAAAAGCTGCCGACATAACTGTAATCCCGCTCTCTTGGCTGAGGCTCAGTCTGGTTAAGATAGATAACCAGCGCGGCACCGGTAAGCACAAAGAGCGCAGTCACAACCAGTCCCATCTTCCAGTCGCGCTGGAAATGGGTTATGGCTCCAACAAGTCCCACAAGAAAAGGAATACCCCAAAGCACCGACCAGTCGACTCCTGCCCCCTCCATATCATGCTCGCGTCCTATAAACTGCCAACCGAAATAGCGAACGTACATCTTCTGCATCTGGTAGGTGAGAAAATAGTCGAGATCACTTGAATATTGCTGGTAGTAATACTGATGCACCGGCTCTGGTGACCACCGTCTCGGCCAGAGCGGCATATCACCGTACTGATCGCGGTTGAGATAAGAAAAAAAAGTCTCTGAGGTCGAAGGATTGTTTTCGTTGATCGGCGGTCCTGCCTGCGCCCGTACAAAAATCATGCCGTAGGATGTATAGCCGATAATAATGAGAAACAGCGACATCAAAAGGGTATTCATAAGCACCTTGCGGTGCGTATGTGAATACCAGACAGCATAGCCAAGTACCACGAGAAAGAGAAGAAATCCCCACCATGAGGTCAGTTGCAGCAATATCGGAAGCACCTTGATGATGCCGATATAAATCATGAAAAAAAGGGCGGACGACGCGAGAATGAGCAGTGCGAAGGATTTAAAAGTCACCTCAAACTTTTTAAAGAAGTAGAGCAACGCAACAGCAAAAACAGCAAGCAGGCTGAGCAGATGCACCCCGATGGAAAGCCCTATAACATACATAACGAGCAACAGCCAACGTTCATGGCCGGACTTGGGCTCCTCTTCGTACCAGCGGAGAATCAGCCAAGCCACCAGTGCCGTAAAAAGCGATGAAAGTGCGTACACTTCAGCTTCAACAGCGTTAAACCAGAAACTATCTGACAATGCAAGGGCAAATGCACCAATAACAGCCCCACCGTAGGCCGATATCTTTTCAGCAGAACTCCAGAGGTCAGGCTCACTTTTTCTGTAGAGGATAATCAACCGCACTGTGATCAGATAGGTCAACATGATGGTTGCCGCGCTGGCGAGAGTACTGATCAGGTTAACCCTTGCACCAGTATCACTGAACAAAGGAATCATTGAAAAGAGACGACCGAGCAGCAGAAAGAGCGGCGCTCCGGGAGGATGGGGAATTCCGAGTGTACAGGCTGTGGCAATAAACTCCCCGCAATCCCAGAACGAAAAGGTGGGAGCCATAGTGCGGAGATATAAAATTTCAGCGGCAAGAAAAAGAACAACAGCAAGAGTGCGGTTAATCGTCCGGTGTGTCATGGGTGAAACGTACTCTGAAGTATCGGGTTATCAGAAAATAAGAGCCTCTGCTATAAAATCGGCAAACAAAAAACCTTTTTCGGTCAGGTAAAAAAGCCCCGCCTGCTGCTGTATCCATCCTTTCTCTATAAAGAGATCAAGAGTCTGTAAAAGACCGTCCTTCAATTTATTTTCTTTTCGCAAAAACTCAACATCAAGACCGCTGTTTATTCGCAGGGAAAGAAAAACCTGTTCAGTAAACCGCTCTGCATCCGACAATTTTTCACGAAACATCACAGCATTTTCGGGAGCTGCAATATAACGAGTAAGGCTTGACACATTTGCCGTACGGATCTCACTCTCTTCAGAAACAAGAAAGCTGTGTGCAGAAGGGCCAAAACCAAGGTATGGCTCGCGCCGCCAGCTTGCAAGATTGTAACGGGAATGATGGCCCGGCAGGCAAAAATTGGAGACTTCGTAATGGTTGTACCCCTTCAGCGCCACTTCTCTGATCGCTGTTTCATAGAAGGATGCCTGCGCTGCATCGTCCGGAACGGTAAGTATGCCTTTGGAGATCTTCCGATGCAGGAGGGTTTTCGGCTCAACCGAGAGCATATAGACCGAAAGATGGTGTGGCCCCAGCGCCAGAGCTGCATTGAGGTCAGCTCCCCACATCGGCAGATGCTCGCTGGGAACCCCGCATATCAGGTCAATGCTCACTGACTCAAACCTCCGAATCGCACCGGCTGTTACCTTATGCGATTCAAGTGCAGTATGCGCACGACCAAGCACCCGCAGCTTTTCGGAGTTAAAAGACTGAAGACCAATGCTGAGCCTCGTTATCCCCGCCGACCGGAACTCATCCATCTTCGTGCAACTGAGATCTTCAGGATTGGCTTCAAGCGCTATTTCAATATCGGGAGCAAACGTACACCGCGCGGCAATGTCGTCAAGCCATCCGGCAAGATAGTGCACGGGAACCATTGATGGAGTACCGCCGCCGAAATGAATGGCACTAATCGTTTTTCCTTTCAGATCAGCCGACCGGGATGCGCTTTCAAGAGAAAGAGCTTTAAAAAAAGCACCGACATGCTCCTGTCGCGTGACGAGGTAAAAATCACAGTAGGAACAGCGTGATTTACAGAATGGAATGTGCACGTAAAGAGTCAGCATAACCTGCAAAGGCTGACATAAGAGAGCAAAACAGGTTCAGACTGAGGCAAGAATATACTCCGTCACAGCTTTATAGAGATCGTCAGCCACAAATTCAGGAATGATGTTCCGCGTCAAACAAAGCTCTTCCTCATTATGACCAGTCCTTACCAGCACCGGCCTGAGTCCGGCACGCAGACCACACTCAACATCGATCGTTTTATCTCCAACAAAAAACGAGGCCCCCCTGTCGACAATTAAGCCTTCGGCCAAAAAATCATTGATCGCCAGTTCAACCATACCTGTTGCCGGCTTACGATAATCTATAAAACGGTCGTAATCAGGGTGCGGATATTCAGGATGAAAGGGACAGTAATAGCAACGGTCAAACCCTGCATTTTTTGCCGAAAGCAACTCATTAAGATAGCAGTTTACCTCTTCAACCTGTTCGACGGTAGCTATTCCTCTGGCAATACCAGCCTGATTGCTCACGATAACAATCCGAAACCCGGCATTTCTGGCAAGGGCAATTGCTTCATCTGCACGATCAATGAGCTGCAACTGCTCTCTCGATGCGATATAAGAACCTGTATCCTGATTTATTGTTCCATCCCGGTCAAGAAAGAGAACCTTTATTATTTGCACCATAACCTCCTATTGTTCAAGAAGTTCACGGTACAGGTGGTCATACTCTTCTGCAGAGTTTTTCCAAGTAAAATCGCGCGTCATAGCCTCGGTAACAATCCGCAGCCAGCTCTCCCCTTCATGAAAACACTCGAGAGCCTCCTGCAGCTTGTCAACAAGTGACTGGCTGGTATATTCATAAAAAATAAATCCCGACCCACTCTCTTCGTCGTGATCCTCTATAGTTTCAACAATCCCGCCACCAGCATAAGCCACTGGTATCGTTCCATAGCTCATGGCAAACATCTGAATCATACCGCATGATTCAATCATACCCGGCATAAGCAGAATATCCAGCCCCGCAATGGCAAGGTGGAAAAAAGCATCGGAATATTCAGTCTGAACGCTAACCTGTTCGGGATGCTCCAAGGCAAAATCCTGAAAGACTTTTTCGTACGTCTTGTCCCCTGAACCGCTGATCACAAGCTGAATATCAAGCGCTGCAAGCTGTTCAAGGCTTTGCTTCAAAAGATCTGCACCCTGAAACTCGTCAAAATTAGCAATCACACCCACAACAGGCACACCTTCTCGGTATGGAAGGCCCGTTTCCTGAAGCAATGCTTTTTTGTTGTCAAGCTTACCATCTATATGCTCAATACTGTAACGCTTCTTGATGAGCTTGTCGGTCGAAGGGTTCCACTGCCTGATATCGATACCATTAAGAATACCATAAAATTTTGCCTGATACTCTCCAAGAACACGTCCGAGCCCATAAGTCTGTGGACCATCATGCACAATTTTTTCAGCATAACTTTTCGAAGTCGTCGTAAGAAGGTCGGCATGTTCAACGCCGGTATAGAGTAGATTCACCTCCTCATTGTTGCAATAAAGAGATGAACAGACCTCTTCAGGAAGTAACCGCTGGAATGCCTTGTAAGGCAGAATACCCTGACGATAAATATTGTGAATTGTAAAAACCGTCTTTATATCCTTGAAAAACTCATTGGATGCATAAACCGTTTTGAGAAGCAGAGGGAGAAGGCTGGCATGCCAGTCATGGCAATGAATAATGTCAGGCTTCCACCCCAGCCGCTGCAGGGTCTCGAGTACACCAACATTGAAAAAAACCACCTTTTCTACGCTTCCTTTCAGATCACTTTCATTATAGATGTCAGTAAAAAGACCGTTACGCTTAAAATATTTTTCGTTGTAGAGAAAATATGTCTGGATTTTGCTTGAAGGCAACGCCGTCACCTTGACATCCAGCAAGTCAATTTTTTCCTTGAGATGAACCTCAATGTCTGACAAACGCAGGACATCGTGCAGTCGGAACTTCCTGTCATTGATTGTCCCATATTTCGGCATCATGATACGCGCCTCGAATCCTTCTTCCTCAATAGCCTGAGGAAAAGATGCCATAAAATCAGCTAGCGGGCTGATTCTTACAAAAGGAGAAACTTCACCGGAGACATAAAGAACTTTAAAATTTCGTCTGGACATCTATATGACAACCAATCTATAATTTTTTATGAAAAACTTTCATAGAACCACATTAGTTTCTAATTTACG
>CAIYWF010000313.1 GCA_903929845.1 uncultured Chlorobiaceae bacterium
CTCCACCGATACCGATGCAGGTTGACTGACCGAGACCAACCTGGGTAAGCTGGTGTACGGCTTCGTAGGTCAGGGTACCACTTCGGGAAACTACGCCAATAGTGCCTTTTTTATGGATAAAACCAGGCATGATGCCTACTTTTGCTTCACCAGGAGTTATAACGCCCGGACAGTTCGGCCCGATAAGCACGGCTCCTTTTTGCTTGACAAAAGCAAAGGCTTTCATCATATCGTTAACCGGAATCCCTTCGGTAATACAGATGATGACTTTCAAGCCAGCATCCGCAGCCTCCATAATAGCATCGGCTGCAAACGGGGCCGGAACAAAGATAACGGTTACGTTGGCTTCCGCCTTCTCTACAGCTTCACGTACTGTGTTAAACACCGGTACTGGTCGGCAAAATTTGTCTTTTTCATTGCCATTATACAGGATATCACCTTTTCCGGGAGTGACTCCAGCAACGACATTGGTTCCATATTCAAGAATCTGGGAGGTATGAAAAGTACCTTCCGCTCCGGTTATCCCCTGCACAAGCAAACGGGTATCCTTGTTAACTAATACACTCATAGTACAGTTTTATTAAGATTAATGCTACGTACTCCAACAAAAATTATAACGAAGGCTGCATACGTCTTGCGATCCCAAGCAGCTTTCCCTCTTCAAAAAAATTACAGATAAGATGCATGCCAACAGGAAGGCTGGAACTGTCAAACCCAAGCGGCACACTGATAGCTGGCATACCGACAATACTTGCCGGAACAGTGAAGACATCGGCAAGATACATTTCGAGAGGATCACCGGTTTTATCACCAATACCAAAGGGAGGAAACGGCGATGTTGGCCCGGCAATGACATCAACCTTCTCAAGAGCTTCACGGTACCGTTCCTGAAATACGCGTCTTACCTGCTGAGCTTTTTTATAGTAAGTATCATAATATCCGGCAGAAAGTACGTATGTGCCCAGCATAATCCTGCGCTTGACCTCCCTGCCAAACCCTTCCGTTCTCGAATTCACATACATGCCTGCAAGATCTCCGGCATTTTGTGAGCGATACCCGTACCTTGCGCCGTCAAAACGGGCGAGGTTTGATGAAGCTTCAGCAGTGACCAGAATATAATAAGCCGCTATAGCATATTTGCTATCAGGAAGTGTGATTTCTACGAGTTCGGCTCCCTGATCGCGGAGTTCAAAAAGCTTTCCCTTCACTATACTGGCAACATCCGGATTAAGACTCTCGGGAAAATATTCTTTTGGAACACCAATCTTTAATCCTTCAACAGATACATTCGCCATCTCCGAGTAGTACTCAGGCACTACATGGCAGGAAGAGGTAGCATCCCGTCCATCTTTTCCAGCCATAACGCCAAGCACCAGCGCTGCATCGTCACAATTGCGGGAAAGCACCCCTATCTGATCGAATGAGGAGGCAAAAGCCACAAGTCCATAGCGAGAAATTCTTCCGTATGTCGGTTTCAAACCAACAATATTGCAGAAACCTGCCGGCTGCCGGACAGAGCCGCCAGTATCCGACCCAAGAGCCACCATGGCAAGATCATTGGCAACTGCTGCAGCCGAACCGCCCGAACTCCCGCCGGGTACTCTTTTTTTATCAAAAGGATTAGGCACATTACCATAAGCCGAGTTTTCATTCGAACTACCCATGGCAAATTCATCCATGTTCGTTTTACCCAGAAAAATAGCGTCTTCCTCTTCAAGACGGATCACTGATGTTGCATCAAAAACACTTTCGTAATTCTCGAGAATTTTTGATGCGCAAGTAAGTCGTTCCCCTTTTAAGGCTATATTATCCTTTATTGCCATTGGCATACCGAATAACTTCCCAAGGTGGCTGCCTGCTTTAAGCTTTTGGTCAAGGCTTCTTGCCCGTTCCAGAGCATGCTCATAAAACACCGTTATATAGATATTATCGTCGCGGTAATCATCGATACGTTTCAGATAAAAACGCACGACCTCTTCACAGGTTACCTCATGCGAGAGAAGCTTGGAGCGAAGATCTTCGTAACTACTTAATTTCACGTCTTTTGTGAATTATTTTAAGAGAACAGTCTCTGTTACTGATATTGGTGACTTTCAAAAGAAAAAATACTGGTCTCCCTGCAGCATTTCCTCTCCATTTAAAGTTTGTATAATAAGAAATAACTACATATTATTCAATTTGGTTTGATTTAGTATTATTCATGAGTTACACCCACCATGAATGCCCGTCAAGCGATAAGGAATAACCTGAAATATGGCACTCATAAAAATAACAGACTTTTCATCAACTCTTAAAGCCCACTGGTTTTCCACAGATACCGACTTTGCTGATAAACAGATCCAAGCTGAGCTGAAATCATCGTGTGACCTTCCCTGCCATATCGCTATCATTATGGATGGTAACGGTCGATGGGCAAGGCTGAAAGGAAAAACAAGAATTGATGGACATGTCGCTGGTGTGGAATCCGTCCGGGATATTGTGGAATCGTGCTCACAACTCGGCGTTAAATATCTTACTCTTTTTACCTTTTCGACAGAAAACTGGAAACGACCGGAAAAAGAGGTCTCCGCATTGATGCAGCTCCTTGTCAAGGTTATCGGTCGGGAAACCCGTAAACTCCATGACAATAATATCCGGCTCAATGTCATTGGAGAGATAAACCTCCTGCCTAAAGAAGTA
>CAIYWF010000314.1 GCA_903929845.1 uncultured Chlorobiaceae bacterium
GGCATGAAATCGTTCGTCTCGATAACCGGTTTGAAAAGGAGCTTGATCCGGTGTCGGCCACCTACTCGCTTGCCCCGGATGGCAGTGTCAAAGTGCTGAACAAAGGGTATGACCTGAAAAAACAGGAGTGGAAAACTATTCAGGGGCGCGGTGTTTTTCTCGATGATAAAAAGACGACTCAGGGTGCCCTGAAAGTCTCCTTTTTCGGCCCTTTTTATGCAAGCTACAATGTGATTGATCTCGACAGGCCCGGGTATCGCTGGGCGATGGTGTGCGGTCGCGACAAATCATATTTCTGGATTTTGTCGAAAGATTCGGTCATGGAGCAGGCTCAACTCAAGGCGCTTGTGGCCAAAGCGGGAACACTCGGCTTCGATACCGCCAAACTGCGCTATCTGGGCAAGCCGAAGCCGTAAGAATGATTGCGCAGGTTGTGTTCCCGGATATAAAATTAGAGAAAACGATTCTTGTCGAAACAGGTCACATCGTCGGAGGAAAAACCACATGGTTCCACTCTGGATGTTTGGTTTTTTATATTGACCCTTTGAGGGAAAGTGCTTATGAAAGAGCAAGAGTAATATGGCAAAAACAGTAGTCATAACCGGCAGCACCAGGGGCATAGGCTTTGGTCTTGCCTGTTGCTTTCTTGAGAGAGGGTTCAACGTGGTGCTTAACGGCAGCTCTCCAGAAAGTACTCGCAAAGCCATGGAGCAGCTTCAGGGTTATCGTGAACATTTGACCGCTGTTTCAGCCGATATCAGCAGCAGGGAAGGAATCATTCAACTCTATGACGAGGCGGTCAGCCATTTTGGCCGTGTTGATATCTGGATCAACAATGCGGGAATTGGTCATGAAATGTGCAACGCATGGGAGGTTGACTCTAACGAACTCAACCAAGCGCTGAGGGTCAATATTGACGGAGTGGTGTCGGGCACGATTATTCCTTTCCAGCGCATGAAAGAGCAGGGTGGAGGGAAGATTTTCAATATGGAGGGGCTTGGCAGTGATGGCTTCATGCTTGATGGAATGACCATTTACGGCACGACCAAAAGTGCGCTCACCTATTTTACCCGCTCTTTTGCCCATGAGGCTCGCGGCACTGCAGTGCAGATAGGAACGATCAGTCCCGGGATGGTGGTGACCGACATGCTTCGCCGTACGGTCAGTGACGGTTCACCGGAAAGCCGCAAAAAACAGCAATTTTTCAATATCATGGCTGATGATGTTGCGACTGTTTCCTCCTTTCTCACCGAAAAAATGCTTGCCGCGACCGCTCAATCTCCAAGAATACGATGGCTTACCAAACCAAGAATGGCAGGCAAGTTCCTTAAGGCGCCGTTCAGGAGACGGAACTTCTTTCCCTGAAGTTCTCTTCTTTCAAAGGGGAAGCGCGTATTCCTCAAGGATAACCCTTACATGCCGGGGAACCAGCTTTTCCAGCAATTCCGGGTGACGGAATTTGACGTAGTAGTAATGCCTGATCAGATGAAAATCAACCGAATAGTGGGCAAACCCTACCCCTTTTGGCCCTATGATA
>CAIYWF010000315.1 GCA_903929845.1 uncultured Chlorobiaceae bacterium
CTCATCATCTTTTGCCGAAATAATCTCGAAACGTTGGTTAAACGGAAACTGCTGGTCAATCGTCAAACTCTCCAGCAAACCTTCAGGCCCAATGATTTTCTTGGGCAATTTCAAGAGGTATTCAGCTTGTTCGTTCGATATCTTCATATCTGATAACTTAATTTATCACCGTCACTTCTCCGCTCATCAGCTTTGGAAGAAGGGTGTCACGGAGTTTTTCAAGGGTTCGGAGTTGTCGGCAATTTTTAATCACCTTGTCATTTATTGGTTTCACCTCATCCTCAAACCTTCGTATTAATTGATTGGGAGGAAGACCCAGACCCAATGATTCAAAATCAGATTTACCGATAGATCCAAAAACAGTTCCCTCATCGTTAAATTGCTTGATTTCCGCCATAAGAGAACGCATCTTAAAATACGTGTATGTGTAGTAATCTGTATTTTTTCTGTATCTAAAAGCAGCAACTCCTCGACCGATACAACACTCTTTATCTGCCATGTTTTGTGCCCCAACTGGCGCCCGAACACTTATCAACGTGTCATTTTTTTTTGCAAGCCTTGTTGGCTCTGTTGTATATACTCGTGCCGCAGGAAATCGAAAACCGAAATCAGCATTACCTTGAAACATTGGCACGCCAACTCCGCTTTCATTAAAAGAGCTACCAACAGGTGATTGGCCCATTGTAAAATCAAATTCATCCAGAATAATACCTGTATCCCACTCCTCTTGCGCCTCTTCAATAAACCACTGGCGAAAGAGAGTTTCGGCCATGGATTCAAGGGTTTTGTTCTGGCGATGCAGCAGATCGATTTTGTCATCGAGACTGCTGAGGACATTAGCAATGGCTTGTTGTTCAGGAAGAGAAGGGATGAATAGCTGCATATCACTAAGAATTGCAGTATTAATGGACGGCATCGTTGCACCAACAGCAGTTCTTCTGATAGTTTCTTTGAAGCTTTCTTGACCAAAGTAGTAGGACAAAAATCGTGGTTCGATTATGTCTTTATTTGCTCTAACTCTCAAACAACGACCAGAAAACATCCAGCCATCTTCATTTGTACTTACATAAGCCCTTCTATCCACTGAACCGACACGACTAAAAACAATATCACCTTCCTGTAATGTGTATTTGATCAGCCTCTTTCGATCCTCGTCACCAACCAGTGGCAGATTGTGATGAAGAATTTTATTTTCCCCTAAATGCTCAACTGTAATAATTGGTACCCCTTCCATTTTATAGTCACTCATGTGCAGTTGACTTCCGAAAGGCCCTGTTTGCACTTGTGCAATTTCTCCTAACAAGTAATCCTGCCACCCACTCAAACCCTCACTCATCGCTCCCCCCTAATTCCGATATTAAAGGGTATTTGGGCAACAGCCTGTTGCTCAAATAGAGAGGTTTCTAATTGGGCAGCAGCTTGCTGCCTAATTGCAGGTTTATCCAATTGCAAAACAGCTTGTTGCGCAATTGCTGACTGGCCTGATTGCGCAGCAGTTTGCTTCGCAATTGCATTCGTCCCGGTCAAGATCCGATACCACTGGCGCATCAGCTCCAAATTTCTGCGGCAAAACCATTTCATACCTTTACCCTCGCCAGATTCTCCGCAATTGCCTTGTTCAGCTCAGCCTCTTCCGCCAACTGCGATTCAAATTCAGCCTTCAGTGCAGCAAAGCGTTCAGCAAAATCAAAGTCATCCTCTTCCTCTGCAAGGCCAACATAGCGACCCGGTGTGAGCACGTAGTCGAGTTCCTGCACTCGTTCCAACGGCACAGAGGCACAAAAGCCTTTGCTATCCTCATACTCACCCTCTCCGGTTCGCCAGTCGTGATAGGTTTCGGCAATGAGATCAATGTCGTCACCCGAGAGCTCACGGGTACGGCGGTTGATGAGGTGGCCCAGGTTACGGGCATCGATAAAGAGAATTTCGTTCTTGCGCGGGTGGCCGTTGTTCCGTGCCCGGTTCAGAAACCAGAGAGCGGCAGGAATCTGCGTGTTCAGAAAGAGTTTGGCGGGCAGGTTGACAACACAGTCAATCAGGTTGCCATCGGCTATCATAGATTTACGGATATCGCCTTCGCCGCTGCTTTTACTGGTGAGCGCTCCTTTGGCAAGTACCACTCCGGCAATGCCGTTCGGGGCAAGGTGAAAGATGAAGTGCTGCAACCATGCAAAGTTGGCATTGCCTGCCGGTGGAATGCCGTACTTCCATCGGCCATCACCACGCAGTTGTTCTCCGCTCCAGTCGCTGTCGTTGAAAGGGGGATTTGCTATAACGTAATCAGCTTTGAGGTCTTTATGGGCATCGTTGAGAAAGGAGCCTTCGTTGTTCCATTTCACCTGTGAGCTGTCGATACCGCGAATGGCAAGGTTGATCTTTGCCAGACGCCAGGTGGTCTGGTTGCTCTCCTGACCGTAAATTGAGATATCCTTCACTCGGCCCTGATGCTCGGTAATGAATCGCTCCGACTGCACAAACATACCGCCGGAACCACAGCAAGGGTCCAAGACCCTGCCTTTGTAGGGTTCAAGCATGGACACAAGGAGTTCAACAATGCTGCGCGGGGTGTAAAACTGACCACCCTGCTTGCCTTCGGCGAGAGCGAATTCACCAAGGAAGTATTCGAAAACGTGCCCAAGAACATCGCGGCTTCGTGACTTGGCATCCCCCAAAGCGATATTACTCATGAGGTCAATCAAACCTCCAAGGCTTGCGGGATCGAGGTTTTGGCGTGCATAGACCTTGGGCAAAACTCCCTTGAGCATAGGGTTTTCCTTTTCAATAATATCCATCGCCTCATCAACAAGGATACCAATATCCGACTGGCGGGCACTTGTCAGCAAAAATGACCAGCGTGCTTGCTGGGGTACAAAGAAAATGTTTTCTCCTTTGTACTCGTCTTTGTCTTCCGGGTCGGCTCCGGCATATTCACCTTCACCGACCTGAAGTTTGGCGTACATCTCCTCAAAAGAGTCGGAGATGTATTTGAGAAACATCAGACCGAGCACGACATGCTTGTATTCTGCAGCGTCAATGTTTTTGCGCAGCTTGTCGGCGGCTTTCCAGAGCTGTTTTTCTATGGGCTCTTCTTTGATCTCTATTGGTGACTTGGTTCTGGCCATAGGTAGAAATGATTCCTTTTCTGATCAATGGTTCGTCAAGAAGAGTTTGATTCTCGTCATATAAATAAAAAGGCAAGTTCAGTCTGATACCGCAAATACTTAAGGGAACCTCTAAAAAGTGACTTTTGATACATGTTGAAAAATAAGTATCACCAAAACACTATTCCACAATAGTATCAAAAGCATTGCTCTTTGACATATTTTTGATGTAGAAATGCCTTGTTTGTTTTCGACTGGGCGCAG
>CAIYWF010000316.1 GCA_903929845.1 uncultured Chlorobiaceae bacterium
CAGCTCCCGCCAACCCATGAAATGTATAGGTATATGCATTCCTTGAACTTGGTTGGCCGCTCATACTTGCAATATTCGCTGAATCAGGATTTGCTGTGCCAGTCAGTGAGTAAGAAATATTTGCCATATTAATTTCTCCGTGTTATCAAAAGGAGTTATTGTGATTAAGGATACAGTGCCAAGGAGTACTGCTGACAAGCCTAAAATAAAGCCACCAACGAGACAAGTTTGTCAAGAAGTAAAAATTCGGTCAAACCTGAACGCTTTATAGTGTTTCTCTACAACTGTCGAGAAATGCCAAGCTGAATACTTCTGAAACGGAAAGGCTGAAGTCCGGTATCGCCTTTACCCGTCATACACCAAGCAGCTCGTTGCTCGTAGTGCTCATATTTGACATCAACAGTCCAGTCCGCAGCGATTTTTTTTTCAACCTTTACCCCGAGTGTCAGAGCGCCAAAAGCGGAGAGCCTTTCGTCATAGGAGTAAGGTTTGGACGGATCGGCCAAAGGATTATAAGATGCTTTTGGTACATAAAAGAATGCGGCCGTCTGGGATGAATACCGCACTGCTGGCGTAATGGTCAAGCGGTATGGAAGTGGCTGAACATACTCAACTCCAAGAGTATGAGCTGAAATATCATAGGAATCTGTGTAGTATCGGTAAGATACTCTTGCAGTGCCATCTGAACTATCGAAGTGATGGTTCCATCGAGTCAGGAATGTTGTTATGTTACGCACATTTGGCCTTGGGTCAAGGGTGCCACCTTCTCCTTCTTTGTAAGGGTCCGAGAAATAACCATCACCTCTGGAAAATCCAATATTAATCTGAACAATATCTTTTTTGTTTAATACCTTTGTGACACCAATTAATCCAGCATAAACCTTTTTAGACTTTCCATAAACCTCTTTTTTCCACGCATTGATAGTGTCTGTGTTATAGCTTCCACCAAGCGTTACCGTTGTATTATTGTCTATTGTCGAAAAGCTTCTCTGCAGTGAATAGCCTCGTGATATGTAGTCCGATTCTTCCGAATAGCTCGTGCCGAAGGTTATACTTCCTTTATCAAGATACCTGGTGAAGTTAAGATCTCCGGCATTTCGTTTCTCTGACATTGTTGAGGCGCCAGCAACAGCATCAAAATAATCATGGCGCCGGGGAGATGCACCTGAAACGGAATCATAAGTATAAGAAGTGCTTACCGACCACTTTGCCGCAAATGGCATCATGATCGATGTTGAGTAGGCATTAACTCCAATTCGATCCTGATTTGGTTGGCTGTCTTCATAGTTGAGATACTTGAACGCAACAACTCCTTTTTCAGGAGCAGCTTCGGCCAAAGCAGGCTGGTATGATGGCAAAGCCATGGCTGCGGCAAAAAGAGCCGCGCCTATAACATGATTTTTTTTTGTCGGGACAGATTTCATAAAAGTATCCGGAATATTACAATTGCGTTAATTGCAGCCACAACCGCCACCTCCAACTCCAGCGCCTCCAGACGCCCCCTCTTTGCTGCTGTAGATGTGCTCATCATACCTGGTCTCAAGCGGATCACCCTCAAAGGTCATCTCATGCCGGGCAAGCGTCTCTTTTTCCCAAGGCTGAACAGCCTGGCCAATCGAGCAGCCTGAAAAAGCAAGCATTACCATCAACAGAAAAGCATGAACCGGTTTTAGCAGAGTATGCGCTTTCATTTTTTTGCCTCCAGTGCCGCCTTGATCTCTTTCTCAAGTGTTTCGCCTGCGGCAGCGTTAAACCCTAAATGCTGGAAAATAATTTTACCATCCCTGCCAATGAGAAAGCTTGTCGGCATCCCTTTAACCCCATACTTTAGAGGAGTCGCACCATTTGGATCAAATGCAACCATAAAGTGTGCCGGGGTCTGAGCGAGAAACTTTCTGGCGTCCTCACTTTTGCCATCGACATTCACTCCGATAATCTGCAATCCCTGTGCACGATATTTGTCCTGCATGGCGTTCATCCAGGGAAACGACTGTTTGCAAGGTCCGCACCATGACGCCCAGAAATCAACATAGATGACCGAACCTGTCACTTTTGAAAGCTTAACCGTACCTTGCGCTCCCGGCAATTCAAAATCTGGGGCATGGCTGCCTTTATCAAGCGCATACGAGACAGGGGTGAAACTCATACAAAAGAGAAGCGCAAGCAGGAGCGACCTGAATTTTTTCCAACGAATCGTTTCCATAGTAATAGAGTCGGATAATGAAAATTGATTGAAAGTATGCTGCTGCAAAAACTCAACAAAAAATAGCAACGTATAGCAACGTAAATAATAACAGGATGGGGCTGACCCTTTTTATAATTATAACCATTAAACCCTTAAAGCGCTGTTAATGAAAGCTTAAAACGCGCTTAAAAAGACAGGGCAAACTATAAAAAAATAAAAAGGCGCCTGTTTTCAGGCACCTTTTTAACAATTAATACGTCTTGAGAAAGAAGAATTATTTTGCCAGCTTGAGAGCAACATTGGCAGTCTGTCCATCTGATACCGTAACCATTGTCTTCCCCTGAGGTTTGAGTTTTTCGCTCCAAGCAGAGATCTCATAAGTCCCGGCAGGAACATTCTTGATAGTGAACTTACCATCATGCTCAGTCACTGCTGCATATTGATTCTCAGTCACAATAACCCAGGCAGACATTTCAGAATGAACATTACAGAGCAGATTTATCGCGCCTGGCTTATCGAATGTCACAGGCTTGGACATACCAGGGTTATATGTGCCAAGATTGAATTTTTTAGCGGCACTTGCTGAAAAGATATTGTGGTTGACCTTGTCGTTATTTTTAAAGTCAACGGTAGACCCCACAGGTATAGCGGTGACATGGGGAACAAACACAAGACTCTTTTGATCAACAACCGCATGCGCAGGAACAACCGGCCCCTTGACGCCGACCAGATAGACAACAGCGTCACCAGCATACTTTGGAATGGTAGTTTCAACCTTGCCAGTAACGGTACCAGCACAAAAAGCATTCGCACTTATGAACCCGAAGCTTGTCATGAACAGTGCGGTTTTCATGAATTTGCTTTTACATTTCAACATTTTCAACTCCATAGTTTGGTTATTAGTAAATAAAACAAAGAATTCCAGTTCAATAAAAATATACAACGAAACAATTTCAAGAAAAATCTCAGTTTACCGCGAGAGTCCTGATATAGGTAACAATGAACTCCAATTCCTCGCGATGAAACGATTTCCCCCATGGAGGACACATGTTCGACTTGCCGACCGAGGCAGAACCTCCCATTATCGCTTTAAAAAGCTTCTCATTCGACAAGGTCTTCATGAACGCCTTGTCGGTGAAATTGGCTGGCGAAGGGGTCAACCCATAGTACTGACCGCTTCCATCACCGTTTTCAGCATGACAAACTGCACAATAGTGTGAGAAAAGCCGCTTGCCTTCTTTCAGTGCAAAAGGGAGCTTCGTGGCGGTGACTGCTGAATCAGCAGCAGTCACCGTTTTTTTAAGGTCGGTTTTTCCTGATGTGCCCGACTTCTTACCGCATCCAGCAATAACAAGGAGTGAGAGTGCTGCGACAACGGCGAACTTCCTGATTTTTATGGTTTTTTGCATCACTTCTTATTCAGTTTCAGGGTCATCAAAAAGTTGGTTAAGTAAATCCTTTCCCGTTCAGTAAAGCCATAATCAGGCTCAACAATATCGGGTTTGAATTTACGGGCATTTTCAAGATGCTTGAAAATAAACCCAGGATTCAGCCGGTTCCCGACGTTCGACAAATTAGGTCCAAGAGCGCCACCCTCCGTGCCGATCTGGTGACAAGCCTTGCAGCCTTTCTCATCATAGATACTCTTCCCCTTGGTGATCTGCTCAGGCATAGTCAAGGTGGTGATGCCCGGTATTTTTTTCGGGATATCGTTCGACACCAACTCCTGCTGGAAAAAGTTGATCACCGCATCAACATCCGTTCTGTTCGTATCCTCAACCTTCTGCTGACCAAGATTAAACCTTGGCATAGTAATCTTTGCCAGCGGTTTTCCCGATGTCAGACCAAGCTTCGGCATCTGCTGCAGCAGCGGACGGATAACATCAGGGTTCGCAAGGAAACTGCGGATCCATCCTTCCTGCAGCTTGCTGCCAGCATAAGAGAGATCAGGCGCATAGTCAGCTCCAATACCACGGATGGAGTGACAGTTGGTGCACTTGACATCTGCGATTACCTTCGCAAAGTCTCCTGTGAATTTATAAGTCTGTACACCCGCCATCCTGTCCAACTCCTGACGGGATGGTACCATGAAACGGGCCGGGACATTCGAGTCAGTAAATCCGTAAAGTACCGCCGACAACTCATTGATCTCGGATTCTGACAAACGGAAGTCAGGCATCCTCAGTCCAAGGCGATAACCTCTTGGGTCTCTCAGTTTCTGCTTGATATAGCTCAAACGATCATTCGGAATTGATTTTTTAAGCTTTCCGAAATCAAGCATCTCAAGCGGCTTGCTGCCGATAGAAGAGAGTTCAGTGCCAATCTTTTCACGCATTTCATCACCTCTCAGGAAGCTGACACCCTGACGTTTCAATGATGGTGCAATCTGGACCATCTCCTCCATTCCCTGTAGCTTATGGCATCCATAGCACCCATATTTCTGTACCAGATCTTTTCCTTTCTTGATAGAGGCAACCTGAATTTCAACCGGCTGAACATATTTCAGCTCCGCCTCTTCATCCTTGTACTCGCTGGTGATATATTCAACCAATGACTTGATATCTTCGTCCGTAAAGCGGAACCTCGGCATCTTGGTACCAGGGAAATAGGCGTTTGGATTTTTAATCCATCTAAAGAGCCACTCCTTGTTTACCTTGCTGCCAACCTTGCTTAAGTCAGGAGCGTAGACCTTGACGTGGTTACCGCCTCTGCCGCCTGTAGTATGGCAAAGATTACAACGAGCCTGACTCCAAAGCGCCTTGCCCTGCTCGACAAGTTTTGCGTCAGGCGTTTGCTTGGAGTAATCAACATCGTGACGTGTTGTTCCTGACATGCTGAACAGGTAGTCGGCAATAGATTCAGCCTGATCCTGTGTAAAGAAAAACTTGGGCATCCGGGCTGTCGAAAAATACAATTTGGGATCAAGCAGCCATTTGACAGCCCATGAATAGTTGACTTTGCTTCCGACCTCGGTCAAAACCGGACCAACGTCCCCCACGGTTTCATAGCCAGGAATCTTGTGGCAACTGTAGCAACCATACTTTTTAAGAAGCTCGGTACTGTTTACAATCTCCTCGGCACCACGAAGACCCTTGAGATCACCATGGCAGTTCAGACAGGAGGTCTGCGTCATATCGCCAGCAAGCAAGGGCTCATCCCAGTGCTTCACGGTACCATGCGCCTTTTCCACTGAGGTAGTCGCGCGACCCTGTCCACGATGGCAGAAGGTACATCCGAACTTGGCCGGATCATGATGATCAAGATAGATAAAACTTGCCGGATGCCGCGCAAACGGCTGGAGAGCTGATACCGGTCTTTTGCCGTCGATACCGATATGGCAGGTCTGGCAGCGATCAGCTTTGTCAATATCCTTGATGTGGATTTGCTTGATCTCCACAGGAACCTTTTTATTGTTTGCAATCTTCTCTTTCAAATCTTCAAGGCCGCCTTGCATGCGTTCAATTTCAGCAGCAATCCGTTCTTTCCCTGCTGTGAGTTCAGAGAGAGAACTCTTCAGCGAATCCTCTTTCTTCTGCAACGCAGCTCCACGAAGCACTATAGCATCGATCTGACGCTGAAGCTCATCCATCCTGGCCTTGTATTCCTGCTTCTGGGTCTTGGTAAAGTAGTACTCAGACTCAAGAAACAGTCCGCGTGCATTCTGAAGCTCTTTCTGGTTGAGCACCAATTGTTCATGGAGAGTATCAAACTGCGAAGTCAACTGTTTGAATTTTTCCTGGGTAGCCTTGCTCTGAAAAGCAGACTCCGCTTTGGCAAGCTGAGCTTCCAGATCGGCAAGCCTTGCATGGCCCCCGGATCTCTGGAATTCAACCACAGCCTTACGGTAATCCTTTTCAAGCTGGTCATGCTTCAGTGTCTTGAACTCTTCCTGGTATTTTTTCCATGGTCTCAGGCCAAACTCGTCATCCCATACTACCCACAGAGAGAGAGCAAGAAGGAGTGCACTGAAAAACACAAAGAGATAGACTCTGTAGGATGAATTATTTTTATTCTCATTCGCCATTTTCAACAGTTTTTTTTGGACTTTTAGAATGACCTGCTACCGTGTACCTGAATGCAATGAACCACTATCAAACGTTAAACCAGGGGGTTATCCATATATACTTGATAAGAAAAACCAGTCTGAGAACCATCTTGATCGGTATAGACATCATAGTGATAAACAAAAACATGATGGTGACATACCGAACCATCCCCAGTTTTGCCAGGAGTTCAGGATTGTTCTTTTTCCAGTAACGGTAAGGAGCAATCATTCCACCGACCAGGTAAGAGCCCACGAGAAACGCGCCGATAATAAATCCAGGCAGAGAGCGTGAGTCGATACCGATGACAGCAGTCAAATCTTTCGTGGGCTCAAAAACAACCCGCGCATGATCCCACTCCTGCCAGGGCCAATACCACAACCATCCCGGTCCCCTGAAGAAAACGCCGATCACAATCAGGAGCAGCCACAGCACAAAAAAACCGAATGAGAAAATCATGATCGCATACTTTCTCTCTGAAAAAGTGTAATAACCATTCCCTTTCGGATTAATATCGATATAGGGAATTGCCAGAAGGCCTACCACGATCAGTGATGGCAGCACAACACCGGCGAGCCAGGGATCAAAGTAAACCAGCAGTTCCTGAAGACCAAGAAAATACCAGGGAGCCTTTGCCGGATTTGGCGTTATGGTCGGGTTAGCAATCTCCTCAAGGGGAGCATCGACCGCTATTGACCATACGGTAAGACCGACCATCACTACAACCGCAATGATAAGCTCAATACGCACAAGGGGTTTGAACGTGTCAACAAACTTGTCGTTTTCACCTTCAACGGGAAGCCCCGCCGCAAGAAGCCTGTCGTTCTGAAAGGCTTGCTGAAAAGCCCATACCATGAAAAAACTCACCATGAAGATCATAATCACAATGGCGATATTATCAGGCTGGGTAATGATTTCAATAAATGGTTCCATATTCGACTCTGTCCGGTCTGTTATTTTTGAGGTTTTGAAATTCCGCCATCTTTTCTTACTCGCCAGAAATGAACAAACATCAAGATAATCGAGATCAGCGGAATAGCGACACAATGCCAGATGTACGATCTGAGCAGTGCATTTCCGCCAACCTGTGCGCCGCCAAGCAGTGCAAAACGGATATCATTATAAGGGGTTATGTGAAGATATTCACTGAATGGCCCCTGATAGCCAAGTAACGGAGTGGCAGCACCCATATTGGTTCCAACTGTAATAGCCCAGAAGCCGAGCTGATCCCAAGGAGTAAGATAGCCAGTAAAACTCAACAGAAAAGTGAGCACAAGCAGAAAAACACCAATTCCCCAGTTGAACTGACGCGGAGCTTTATAGGAACCTGTCATGAAAACACGAAACATGTGGATCATAACCACAATAACCATGAAGTGTGCTCCCCAACGATGAAGGTTACGGAGAATAACACCAAACGGTACCTGAAACTCGAGATCCTTGATATCAGTGTAAGCCTGATCAATGGATGGATGGTAATAAAACATCAGCACGACACCAGTAATAACAAGAAGAATAAAGGCAAAAAAGGTGATGCCTCCCATTCCCCAAGTAAAACGGAGCTTGACAGCGCTTTCTCGAACCTGCACTGGGTGCAAATGAAGAAAGACATTGCCGAAAACCGCCTGAGCCTTGTCTCTTACCGTATTGCGATAATCCCTTCTGAATATGGATTTCCATATCAGATTTTTTTTGACCTTGTCGGTTATCTCTGGAAGGCTTTTCATAGTCCCGTCACGTTTTATTTTCAAAACAGCTTAATGATACCCGCGCAGCTTCTTTAACTGCCTCTCATATTCAACCTCATCCTTGCGCGAACCATCCGGGTTGATCATCTCGACACCAGTCCACGGGCAGTCGATGGCACAGATATTACAACCTGTACAATTCTCATCCACTTTGGCGATACCGGTAAAGTTCAATTCCGACTCGACGATCCTTATACAATTTATAGGACAGGTCTTTACACAAATCCCGCAACCCGTACAGAGTTCGGTGATAATTCTCGCAGCGGCTCTCTTGCTCTTTGCAGTCACTCTCTTGAGAGAATATGGCTCGGCCGTTACTATCTTTTCATCGGTATTCATAGTTCATAATGGTTTCAATTATCGGATACCAGTTAAACTCTTAATAAACTCTGAGGATAGACCTCATTTGATTCCTTACCCGGAATACCGGGAAACTTTATCGTCTTGTCCACCAAGAGCTGACCATCTTCGGCAAGACTGATTTTAAAACGATCCATCGGTCTTGGTGCCGGGCCTTCAAAATTAAGACCTGTTATATAGTATCCGCTGCCATGGCAGGGGCACTTAAACTTTTTCTGGGACTCCATCCAGCTCGGCGTACAGCCAAGATGGGTGCATTTTGTCTCCATCGCAAAAAAGGCTCCATCCTGCAGTCTGATAATCCAGGTGCGATACTCCCGTTGATACTGGGAACTCACCGTACCAATGGGATAGTCAGCCGGTAACCCTACTTTGAACTGCGATGGCGGTTCAAAGAGTACCCTTGGATAAAAAAACCGCAAAAAGGCCGCCGAGTTTATGGCAAGGAATCCTGCAAGACTTCCCCAACCTACACGCATCAAAAATTTCCTCCGGTCGCTGGATTTCACCTGTCCACCGTCAGTGCTTCCCCGGTCACTACGTTCTTTCTTTTGCCCTGTTACGAGCTCTCTGTCATCCTGCATGGCAGCTTGATTTTTGCTTTCAATAAGACCTTATTTCTAAAAGTAACCTGTTCCCTCTGCAACACACCGACTTGAAATGATTAGAACAATATAAAATAGCCAGCATATTCCATGCTCATTTCATACACAACCAAGGTCAAGTTCAACACACACGGCATCAAATAAGAGAGCAAGAGAAAGGCGTGCTCACCGAACACGCCTTTCCGAACACGGATGAGGGATCATTGCCGTTCAACTGCAATTAAAACGCGAATCCAGTGTTCAACACAAAGGTGTTTGCATTGTTCTCACCGGAGTTTGACGTCGGAGAAAGATGCTTAGTAAATGCCGTGTATGTCGCTTTAACAAATATATTTGCACCAGGGTATGCCGTAACTGAAGTCGCAATGGTTGGATTCTCATTCCCACCGGTTACTCCAAGAGACTTGTAGGTTACCCTTGGCAATAACCAAGGATAAACATAGTAGCCTGCATCAACGGCGTAGTTATTAAGTTTCAAATCGCCGTCTTTACTATAAGCAATGCCTCCAGTAAAACTGCCATAGTTTCCTGCGATATCAGCACCATAGACCACTGTTTCATTCCCGTTAAGCTTGCTTCCGAATTGTGTAAACGGGTTGGCCCTTCTTGCGCTGATCACACTTGCACCAATCGCCAGACTGTTATCGAGACCAACATACTCATTGCCATAGGTACCACCAGCACCACTCAGCAAACCCGCACCGAAAAACTTGTATTTCATACGAAGGTATCCGATATCACCAAGTTTGTTGGCATTTGTCAGGTTTTTGGTAGATTTTAAAGTCTCAGGCTCAGTACCAGCAAGACTCAAAGTACTTCCATTCGGAGCATCTGAAGAACTAGACGCTCCTACAATAACATTCAACCCGCCTTCCTTGCCTACAACGTAATTAAACTCGGGACCTACACCCACACCCGGAAGAACGTTTGTATAGACTGAGATCGGAGTTGACAATCCTCTAATAGCACTGAATCCACTATTACCAAAGCTAAAATTGAAACCAGGAGAAAAAGCCCATACTGCCCGCAAGTTGGTCGCTGTCGTGCCAGTGTTTATCCCCTCAAGAGAACCAACCACTCCAAGATGTTCACCAAG
>CAIYWF010000317.1 GCA_903929845.1 uncultured Chlorobiaceae bacterium
CCTTGACTGTCTTGAAATTGATGAGGAGGGGCTTGATGATATGGATAAAAAAATCATGGAGACTATCGTTAACAAATTTAATGGTGGTCCTGTCGGAATTGCCTCTCTTGCCGTCTCGGTGGGAGAAGAGCGGGATACCATTGAAGAGGTTTATGAGCCATATCTTATTCAGGCAGGTTATCTTACAAGAACAACAAGGGGACGGGTTGCTACCCGTCAGGCGTTTATCCGTTTTTCAACCGGTGCCGACAGTTATGAATCTCCCTTGTTTGATGCGAAGCCTGATCGATAAATTACTACTTGTATTCCTTGTTTTCCTTTCGGCTTGTTCCGCCCGCCCGATTCTTTCTGGCAAGGCCACCGATCGAGATTCGCTTTCTGAAACCACGAAAAGAGAGCTTGTTGCAGCGACTCTGCAAAGCGCCAAAGGAGAGTATTCTGGAGCCGTTGACCGTTATCGGAAGCTCCTGATTGCTGAGCCTTCAAACGCAGCGCTTCATTATGCACTCTCGAAAGCCTACATTGGTCTTGGCGTTCTCGATTCCGCCCGTCTGTACAGCGAAAAAAGCGTTACGCTCAATCCCGGTAACAAATATTATCTAAGGTTGCTTGCCGGAATAACTCATCAGATGCATGATTACAGTCGGGCTGTTGAGCTTTCCCGTCAACTCGTTGCTCTTGAACCGGGAAACACTGAACCACTTACCGGCCTTGCTCTGGAATATCTTGCTGCTGATCAGCCAGAGAAAGCTCTTGACGCTTTTCAGGATATTTTAAAACTTGATCCAAAGAACGAGACAACCCTGGCTCAGGTGCTGCTTATGGAAATTAAGCTCACCCGCTATCAGGATGCGATAGGTACCTTGACCGAGCTTCTTGAGCGGGGCGATGGAAAAGAAAAACTTCTTCTTACCCTTGGTGAACTTTACCGGCAGACGAAACAGTATGATCTTGCTGCCAGGACATTCAGGGAGGTACTCCAGAATGATCCGCGCGTTCTTCCTGTCTGGCTGGCATTGTTCGATGCTTCTGTACAGTCCGGCAATCGTCCTGCATTTCGTGAAGATCTTAATCTGTTTTACAATACTGCTCAGGTAACTCTTGAACAGAAAATAGAGCTTGCTCAATTTTTTATAGCCCGTTCATCGCAGGAGAGTGCTTTTGTAGAACCCGCTTCTGTTATGATCGACGAAATTAAAAGACGATATTCTGGCAAAACCCGAATGACCTTCAGGTTGCAGGTGATGGAAGGGGAACTTCTTTTTCATACAAGCAAGGTTAAGCAGGCATTACAACTTCTTGAAAAGGCCGCACATTCGAAAAACGCGCAAAAGCAGAAAGAATTTTATGTACAGGCCTGCAGTATCCTTGCATTATGTTATGATAAGATCGGTTACTCCCATAAAAGCATCCATCTCTATGAGACTGTTCTTCATCTGGAGCCAGGTAATATTCTCATGATGAACAACCTTGCGTATATTCTTGCCGGTCAGGGCAAAGAGCTTCTGCGGGCAAAAAAGCTGGCAATGAAGGCGGTTGCAGCAGACCCCGTCAATGGAGGTTATCTCGACACCCTTGGCTGGGTATTGTTCAGGATGGGAGAATATGAAAAGGCTCGGGAAATTCTGGAAAAAGCAGTTGGACTGGAGCTCGGAGAGGCTGAAATTCCGGAGCATCTCAGCAAGGTGTATGAGAAACTTGGCAATATGCAGAAGGCAATGGAAATGAACGAGATGTCTCGAAAACGCAAAGAAAAGTAGCGCTCATATTGCTGTTGCTGAAACCGGCGAGAGGATGCGGCGCAAAACAAAAAACGACGGAAGTTCCCGTCGTTTTTTGTTTGACCTGTTGTCCTTTGTACGTGTTATTCACCGCCAAACGTGCGGGCTGCCAGGTATTCGTAATGTGCCCAGCGCGCGTCTACCTCTTTCTGGATTTCAGCGTAGTACTCATCGGCAAGAGCGGGATGGCTCTTCTTGAGCATCCTGAAGCGGTTCTCCATATTCAGGAACTGAGCTACTGGTATTTTTGGCTTTTTCGAATCAAGAATCAGCGGATTTTTTCCTTCAAGCAAACGTTCAGGATTGTAACGATAGAGTATCCAGTGTCCAGAATCAACAGCGGCTTTTTGATTATCAAGCGCTGTAGACATGGTGATGCCATGCGCAATGCAGTGTGAATAGGCGATGATAATTGACGGCCCGTTGTAGGCTTCGGCTTCAAGGAATGCTTTAAGTGTCTGTTCGTCGCGAGCGCCAAAGGCAACTGAGGCAACATAAGCATTGCCATAGCTCATGGAGATCAAGCCAAGATCTTTTTTGGTCACGGTACGTCCGGCGGATGCAAATTTTGCAACAGCAGCCTTTGGTGTTGCCTTCGACGCCTGTCCGCCGGTGTTTGAATACACCTCAGTGTCAAGCACCAGAAGGTTGACGTTTTTGTTGCCAGCCGTGACATGGTCAACCCCGCCATAGCCAATATCATAAGCCCATCCATCGCCACCGACGCCCCAGACACTCTTTTTAACAAGCATATCAGCCAGCGAGAGCAAATTTTTGGCGTCAGATGACTCAAGCAGACGGAGCTTCTCCTTCAGGATCGCAACCCGCTTTCTCTGCTCAAAAATTTCCGGCTCATTGCTTTCAGAAGCATTCAGTATCTCATTTGTCAGTGTTTCACCGATTTCAGAAGCCACTCGTTTTAAAAGTTCGCTTGCATATTCCCGCTGTTTGTCAATGGAAATCCTGAAGCCGAGAGCAAATTCAGCAGTATCTTCAAAGAGCGAGTTTGACCATGCAGGGCCAAGACCGAGGGCATTTGTTGTATAGGGTGTTGTCGGAAGGTTTCCCCCATAAATAGAAGAACATCCTGTGGCATTACCTATAACAAGACGGTCTCCGAACAACTGTGTCATGAGTTTGATATACGGGGTTTCTCCGCATCCAGAGCAGGCCCCTGAAAACTCAAAAAGAGGTACCTGAAGCTGCTGTTCCTTGATCAGCTTTAAATTGATGCTGTTTCGGTCAAAGTCCGGAATATTCAGAAAATAATTCCAGTTGTCAACCTCTGTGTCACGAAGAGGCGGCTGTTGGCTCATGTTGAGGGCTCTTTTTCCTGGGGTGTTTTTATCCCGTGCAGGACAGACATGAGCACAGACTTCGCATCCAGTACAATCTTCAGGGGCAATCTGGATGGTATATTTCATCCCTTCCCAACTGACCCCTTTTGTCTCGGCAGATTTAAACGTGCGTGGAGCGTTGCTGATGTATTTCGGATCATAAACCTTGGCGCGTATTGCGGCGTGTGGGCATACAACGGTGCATTTAGCGCACTGGATGCATAGCTCCGGTTCCCAGACCGGAATTTCGTCGGCAAGGTTGCGCTTTTCAAATTTTGAAGTTCCAGTCGGATAGGTTCCGTCCACAGGCAGTTCGCTGACAGGAATGTCGTCACCTTCCCCGGAAATGATTTTTGCCAGGACGTTGCAGACAAAATCAGGAGCTTCTCCGACAATAGGTTGACGAAGTTTTTTTGTACTGTCTGCAACGGCACCGATGATGACCTGATGCAGATTGGAGAGAGTATTATCTACCGCCTGTATGTTCTGGTTTACAACGTCATCACCTTTTTTCCCGTATGTTTGCCTGATGGAGGTCTTGATTTTTTCTACAGCCTCTTCACGGGGCAGCACCCCGGATATGGCAAAAAAGCAAGCCTGCATAATCGTGTTGATACGCTGGCCCATGCCGCTCGCGCTGGCTACTTTATAGGCATCTATGGTATAAAGTTTTGCCTCTTTGCGTATCAGGTGCTCCTGAACAATCTTCGGCAGTTTGTCCCAAAGTTCCTCGGCAGCAAAGTGAGAGTTCAGAAGCAGGGTTCCCCCCTTCTTGAGATATTTGACCAAGTCGACCATCACAAGAAAGACCCAGTGGTGGCAACCGATAAACTGTGCCTCAGTAATGAGATAGGCTGAACGAATCTCCTGGGGTCCAAACCGGAGGTGCGACGTGGTAATTGAGCCCGCTTTCTTGGAATCGTAGACGAAATAACCCTGAGCAAAGTTCGGCGTGTTTTCACCAATAATCTTGATGCTGTTTTTATTAGCGCCGACGGTGCCGTCCGATCCAAGACCGTAAAAAATAGCACGGAACATTTCATCCGGTTCGATCAAGAAAGACTGGTCATAGTCAAGACTTGACATGGTCACATCATCGTTGATGCCGACCGTGAAATGATTTTTCGGTGTCATGGAAGCCATGTTGTCAAACACGGATTTGACCATTGCGGGCGTAAATTCCTTGGATGAAAGACCATATCTGCCACCGGTAATTGCTGGCATGGTTTTCAGCAATCCGTTCTGTACGCCTTCGAACAGTGCATTGACGGTATCAAGATACAGTGGTTCTCCTGCACTTCCAGGTTCTTTGACGCGGTCAAGGACAGCGACAGAGGTAACGGTAGGTGGAAAAGCTTTGACAAAGCGCTCAATATCGAATGGACGGAAAAGGCGAGCATGAATGACACCGACTTTTTCGCCCTGCTTGTTGAGATATTCCATGGTTTCACGGGCAGTTTCAACCCCGGAACCCATCAATACAATAACACGTTCAGCATCAGGTGCACCGTAGTATTCGTATAGCTTATAGTGACGGCCTGTGAGCGCTCCGAATTTCTCCATCACCTTTTCAGTGATTTCGGGACAGGCATTATAGTAACTGTTGACGGTTTCCCGTGCCTGGAAATAGGTATCAGGATTCTGCGATGTGCCACGGATAGCAGGTGCATCAGGACTGAGGCGACGGTTTCGGTGGGCGTTGACAAGGTCGTCGTCTATCATCATCTTTATAGTTTCATCAGCAATGACCTCGATTTTGGAGATCTCATGAGATGTTCTGAATCCGTCGAAAAAATGAAGGAAAGGAACTCTCGAGGCAAGGGTTGCTGCAGCCGAAATAAGAGCCATGTCCATGACTTCCTGAACAGAACTGGACGCCAGAAGTGCAAAACCTGTTCCGCGAACCGACATCACATCGCCATGGTCGCCGAAAATTGACAGTGCCTGTGCGGCAAGGGAACGGGCCGATACGTGTATGACACAGGGGGAGAGTTCGCCCGCAATTTTATACATATTCGGAATCATGAGCAGAAGGCCCTGTGACGCCGTAAAGGTTGTTGTCAGAGCACCGGTCTGCAATGCGCCGTGCACTGCAGCGGCTGCACCTGCCTCACTCTGTAATTCATCAATTTTTGGAATTGTTCCCCAAATGTTGGTTTTTCCCTCTGCTTCCCACGCTTCAGAATATTCACCCATCGGTGATGCTGGAGTAATCGGGTAGATACAAATTACTTCACTGGTACGATAAGAGACATGAGCCAAAGCTTCATTTCCCTCCATTGTTTTATAAATCTGGCTCATACTGGCAATCACCCTATTTGTGTTGGCAAAAGAAATGTGTAAAAGTGCAGTGTGCTGATATGTAAACCACGAAGTAACCGGGGAAAGGAAAGAACGTTACATTCGCAGCCAGGAAATCAAATCAATGCGTCCTAAAAGATATTAAAAAAAATGATTTTTGATAAATTTAATTAGATTCCGGTTTTCCCCATTGAGATGCTTGCTGGCAGCTTGCAAAAGTCCCTGACAGCACCCGATTTTATCACACCAATTACAGGACAAGAGGTTCTATGGACGCGGAACATTCCGAAAACATCGTTTATGGTAGAAATACCGTACTTGAGCTTCTCCAGCAAAAGCCTGAGAGCATTGAAAAGATTTACTTTCAATTTAATACCTCTCATCCGAAACTCAAGGAAATTGTTATTACTGCAAGACGGCTGAAGCTTGTCAGCGGCAAGGCACGCCTTGAAAAACTATCCCTGATAGCCGGTACCACCAAGCATCAGGGCGTTTGCGCTCTTATCAGCACAGTTACCTACTATTCTCTGGAGGAGGTTCTGGCAACCCCTCGCAATACCTGTCCGCTTTTTGTTGTGCTTCAAGGTCTGGATGATCCCCACAATATTGGAGCCATTATCCGTACCGCCGAAGCTGTTGCGGCAGATGCCGTCGTCCTTGTCGAAGGAAAAGGAGCCCCGGTAAACGCCGTGGTTCACAAAGCTGCTGCCGGAGCGCTCTCCCACATAAGAGTCTGCAAGGTGAAAAGCCTTGTGCGTGCTCTGGAATTTCTCCACCAGTGCAATGTTCAGGTAATAGCTGCTGATATGGATGCAGAACTCAATTACACCGATGCCGACATGAAAAAAGCCACAGCAATTGTGCTCGGTATGGAAGGAAGCGGACTTGCCCCGGAAGCGGTGAAATTCTGTGACCATGTTGTCCGGATTCCCATGGCTGGTTGTGTCGAATCCCTGAATGTCAGTGTGACCGCAGGCGTGCTGCTCTACGAGGCAATGAGGCAGCGACTTGCATAAATTGCCATCTTCCCTGATTTGAAGGGATTCCAAAAAATATTACCTTGATTATAATGAACGTTGCTAAGCAGGCTCCATAAACACACTTTCACCTTCTGCCATGACTATTCCAAAAGATTTCCGCTATACCAAAGACCACGAATGGATTAAACTGCTTGAAGACGGTAGCACCGCACTGGTCGGCATTACTGACTTTGCTCAGTCAGAACTTGGCGATATAGTTTTTGTAGAGTTGAAACCGGCAGGAACCACTCTTAAAGAGCATGAGGTTTTTGGAACCGTCGAAGCGGTAAAGACCGTTGCCGATCTGTTTGCGCCGGTTGCCGGTGAAATTCTTGAGCTGAACCCTCAGCTTGACATTGCAGAAATTGTCAATCAGGATCCCTACAGTTCAGGCTGGCTTGTCAAGATGAAAGTTGCCAATCCTGCGGCCATCAGTGCACTGCTTGACGCAGCGGCATACCGCGAGTTGACGGGGGAGTAACTCATGCCATTTATAGTCAATACTGCAAGCGAAAGAGAGGAGATGCTCAGGGCCATCGGCGCAAACTCCTTTGATGATCTTATAGCCGATATTCCTGAAGAGATTCGGCTGAAGCGAGCTCTCGATATTCTTTCCGCCTCCGATGAGCCTCAGGTGCGCAAACTCCTTGAATGGCTCGCCTCGGCCAACAGGAGCACCTCCGAGTACGTCAGCTATCTTGGCGGCGGCGCCTACGACCATTTTATTCCAGTAGCTATTAAAACCATTGCCTCCCGCAGTGAGTTTTATACAGCATATACTCCCTACCAGGCGGAAGTCTCACAGGGAACCCTTCAGGCCATTTACGAATACCAGAGCCTTATCTGCCGTCTCTATGAGATGGATGTCACCAATGCTTCCATGTACGACGGCGCAACCGCTCTTGCTGAAGCGGTCTTGATGGCCATGAACGTCACCGGACGGAGCCAGGTTGTGGTGGCAGGAAAGCTGCACCCCTGGAACAGCTCCGTTCTGAAAACCTATCTTGAGGCCTCTGGCCATAACGCCGTTATTCAGAATGTTCTTCAGGATGGTGTCGGCGATATTGCGGCCCTGAAAGAGCTTGTCACCGAGAACGTTGCAGGAGTGGTTGTCCAGCAGCCAAACTTTTACGGTTGCCTTGAAGATGTTGACGCTATTGGAGCTGTTGCTCATGCAAAGGGAGCACTCTTTGTTGTCTCCGCCGATCCCCTTTCACTCGGAGTGCTTGCTGCTCCCGGAAGTTACGGCGCCGATATCGCTGTCGGTGAAGGGCAGCCGCTTGGCAGTCCCCAGAGTTTCGGTGGTCCATATCTTGGTATTTTCAGCGTCAAGCAACCGCTTGTCCGTAAAATTCCTGGCCGTCTGGTTGGCATGACGAAAGACAGGGATGGAGAAGACGGTTTCATTCTTACCCTTCAGACGCGCGAACAGCACATCCGTCGTGAAAAAGCCACTTCAAATATATGCAGCAATCAGGCGCTTAACGCCCTTCAGGCGGCAGTCTATCTTTCGCTGCTCGGCAAAGAGGGATTGCAGCAAGTTGCCGCACAATCAGGACAGAAGGCCCATTATCTGGCTGGAAAGATTGCGGCTCTTCCGGGATTCTCCCTGAAGTTCTCGTCACCTTATTTCCGGGAATTTGTTGTTGAAACACCAATTCCTCCAGCTCTTGTGGTTGAAAAGATGCTTGAGAAAAAGATCTTTGCAGGCTATGACCTGGCTGCTCACGGCGAAACCGGCTTGCTTGTTGCTGTTACGGAGAAGCGGACAAAGGAGGAGCTTGACAGCTTTGTTGAAAACCTTGGAGTGATTGTGTGATAGGCCGTTCAGAAACTTTTCAGCTCCCGATTTTTGTCGGGAGCTGAAAAGAAATAGTTTTAGATGAGCCCCAGAATTTTGAGCTCCTGATCGATAAGCAGCTTGTTTTCCTGTGAGAGAGGTACGAGCGGCAGTCTGTAGTTCTCCTCAATCATGCCCATCCGTGCCAGAGCGTACTTTACCGGCACAGGGTTACTCTCAATAAAGTTAAGTTTTAACAGCTTGCGATAGCGGCGGTTGATGAAGCGAGCCTCATCAAGGTCACCCCTTCTCATTGCCTCTACAAGTTGCTTGATCTGTGATTGAATCTGGTTGGCCGCCACAGAAATTACCCCGTCTCCTCCCATAGCCATAAAAGGCAGAATCAGCGAATCCTCTCCGGTCAGAACAGAAAAATGTTCTGGACGCTCCTCCAGAAGCTCCGAGATCTGACTGATATTATCTGACGCCTCCTTGACCGCAGCAATATTTTCAAAATCATGGGCAAGCCTGAGAATGGTTGATGCTGCTACATTGCTGCCGGTTCTTCCCGGAACATTGTAAATAATAATCGGCACAGAGACCGCCTCGGCGATATGCTTGTAATGCTGATAGATACCCTCCTGCGAAGGCTTATTGTAGTACGGAGCGACCGACAGAAGAACAGAAGCGCCCGCTTTTTCAGCATTTTTTGCCAGCTCGACCGCATGTATTGTATCATTGGTGCCAGCGCCAGCCGCCACCATTATCTTACCTCCAGCTTCATCCTGAACGGTGCGGATAATCTCAACCTGTTCATCACCGGAAAGTGTCGGCGACTCACCAGTCGTCCCACAGGTTATGATGATATCGGTTCCCGCCTCAATATGAAACTGCACCAGCCTTCTCAACGCCTCGGTATCTATCGACCTGTCCTGCCTGAACGGAGTTACCAGCGCAACGGCGGATCCTGAAAGGTATCGTGTGGACATACTTGTTTATCCCAGTGTTAATGAAAATCGTTTTATCAATCAGAAGAACTCGTTCCCTTTCTTCTATTATTCTTGGTAATATCGAGAATATACTGAGAAAGGGTATTTGTAAAACCGATTTTATCGTAAAAGAGTTTAATTAAGAGAAGAGGTAAAAGAGACCACATCAATAATGCGCC
>CAIYWF010000318.1 GCA_903929845.1 uncultured Chlorobiaceae bacterium
ACGCATGGATAGCTCCGGTCAAGTCAATTGATAAATATGCAATTCAAATCTTAAAATGGTTCAGCATGCCAAAATTGATGTTTGAAATGTCACTTCGTTCGTATTGATAGTCCCATTTTTCAGCGTACTTACTGAGTCATCACTCCCGCCAACTCTTCTATCCCGTTCTCTTTCTGTTCACAATCAAAGAGATCTTAACTAATATTTTTATAAATACTTGCAGGTTCACCCTCTTGAGGCTTCTCTTTAACTCTTCTCTTTAATTTTCCTCTTCAACCTTGTTTTAAGAGAAGCCATGATGCAACAGTCAAGCAAATATAACTGCAAAAATTTCGTGATTTCTTTGAGACCAACAAAAACTACCCAACACGCTGTAATTTTTTATTCAGGTAGTAAATCGCAACACCAGTGTACTCCTTCAGTTTCCCTTCACCATCTTTTCTGCGCCATTTTAACAGCAATTCTTCAATTTGCACTCTGGTGGCTTTGCCGGTAATTCTGGAGAGGGTTTTGGTAACAGAACTCCAGACTGATTTTCTGTTATCTATCAATCGGGAGTAGTTAAGATTGAGTACCCCACCGAGCTGACGATCAAATTCAGGATTGTCTGACTTGATTGTTCCATTAAACTCGTAATGAATCTTTAGACGTTGATGATGGCCGGGTTCTGCTGGGCTAAAAAGAAGATCAACTTTACGTTTTTTGGTATCACAGTGAGCATGAGAATCAGGTAACCCCTCATTTCCACAACAGCAGCCGAGTAGATTGGCATAGGTGAGTTGTTGGGCAGGATATATCTTGCGAGAATGCCAATGTTCTACTTTCATTGAGCTTTCATCTGGCTCAATGCGACTCATGCAGTAAGCACAAAGATATCCCTGTTCCGAAACAAGTTGATTTCGTATATCCTGTTTTACCTGCGTAAAATTCTCCCCATCAAAAACTGTACTTTTTTTCGACCGATAGTGCTGCAAAGATTGTGGTTCCGTATTTTTTGTAATTGGAATCATTCGCCAGCTCCTTCTTCGGGCTCCAGCATGGCAATGGTCGCTTCAGCTTCTACAATATCGGGAATTGAGCCATTCAGATCCTCTTTCAGCTTTTTGATAAGCTCTCTTGCTACATCAAACTCATCATGGTCGATTTTTGCAGCAATTTCTTCAAGACGCTTTGGGACAGTGCTGTTAATTCCCGGATCATCCATCAACTCCCGAAGAATTTCTGCCGAGTTCAAACCGATAGACTGCCTGGGAATGGTAAATCTGGTGACGTTATTGTCCTGATAAAGCAAACGAATGGAGTCAGGTGAAACCTCACTAAGAATCTGGGGTGAATGGGTCGTAACAACAAACTGCACGTTGGGAAACACCTCAATGAGCTTTGTGATTGCTCTTCTCTGCCAAGCTGGATGGAGATGAAGATCTATTTCGTCGATAAGAATAACACCTTCACCTTCAAGAGGATTCTGCTTCTGTGGATTTGCGATTGCTAACCGACGAGCAATATCACCAATAAATGCTATAAAACAGGTTTCGCCCGTCGAAAGAGAATCAATTCTCAACTCCTGATTTTCCTTGGTAACTACCATACGAAGTGGCTGGCGCTTTATCATAAGATCAGGGTACTCAGGAAGAAAATGCTCCAAAGCTGTACGCACCGCCTGTAACTGCCGATCAGGAAATTCTACAGGGTCAGTTTGAAACATGTTATTAATAGATCGACGGCTCTCATTTTCTATATCTTCACGTTCTCTAAACCATTCAAAAAAAAGACGAAAGTTTGCTGTACCGGAAGGGAATTCATCATACAGTGAGATCTGATCGAATTCATGTTTTATTCTGATGCGTCTTGGTAAATCATCTGACCGCACTGCACGATCAACAGAATAGCTCGCAAAAACAGGTAGTGAAGATGCTGTCTCCAAATGATGCCGAAACTGGGAAACAATACCGGCAAGTGCTGCAAGGTTACTTTTTATCTCTTTATTTGTCCCTTTACGCGGTTTGGCTATTGACCACTCGCCCAAAGAAGTCTGAAGTACCAACTCGGAATATTTTGTACCATTTTTAATATCAGAATCAACAATCTGACGTCCCTGTCCTGCATCTCGCTTAGTACGGGCACTCAGCCATGAAAGCAACATGGCAAGGGCATCAAGAGTAGTTGTTTTCCCGCCACCATTAACCGCAGCAATAACCGTCAGTCCTGGCTGGAGAGGAAGGCTCATGTTCTCAATACCTCTGAAGTTTTGCAGAGTGAGTGTCTGGATTTTAATCATGGCTTCATAGTTACCTGAAACGTTACCGGATGACTGCCTTTTTCGTTATTGAAAACCAGGCAACCATTTCTCATTGAAAAATATAACTCAACTGCCAATAGTACAGCATTTCTGATGCTCAAATTCTCCGACCCAAACAGCAATTTCAGCAACCGGTTATCAATGACTTCGCCATCATGGGTCTGCTTTCGAACTCTTTACCCATCACCAGCAACATCTCCTTGATCGCCTGTTCCTCCTGTACGGCATTGGTGAACGAATAGTGTTGCAGATGCCTGCGGAGCAGTTCAATCATCTGGCCACCTCCCACCGGAGTGACTGAATGCACTCCCTCATGCGTTTGTGCAGATAGACCTGTTGCATCAACTCCCATGTGGCAGGATTAACAGAATCGAACAACTCGTCATCAATGCGCATGGATGCTGTAAGCGTTTTCATGTCGATCACTTCAAGTTTGCGAAAACAGACCATATCGAGTAGCGCCCTGAGAGGTTGTGCCACCAATACCGTTTGACCGGAAAAAATGTGCCGATCGACCGCCTGCAAAAACTGCCCGCAGTGCAGTGCCAAAGGATAAAAGCGATAGAGCCCCAATACCGAATGATTCACCACCAACTGACGGCGCCCGGGTAACACTGAAAGAGTTGTCGGCACCGATTCGGGAATCCAGCCGTGAAAGCTCAGTGCCGTTTCCATTGAAATGTATGAACCGGGTTGCAGGGCTTGGGCCAGCACATAAGGGTGGGGTAAACTGTTTTGCAGGTTTGGTGCAAGCAGGTAAAGACCGCGCCGCAATTGCAGCAGCTCGCCATGCTGCATGGCACGATTGACAAGGTTGTACCGCCGCTGGGGAGTACCGTCCACCAGACGTGCTAATTGAGCCTGCGACACCACTCGGTGCCCGAGACCGGAGTGCATCAACTTTTCTGTGATCGTTTGCATTCATGTATGATACTTTCATTTTTTGAAAGGTACAAACATTTTTTAGCGAGCAAGAGCAAAAAACGAGCCCCCAGCGCCATCAGAATTAGTTCAGTAAAACCTTCGATTGATACGCTTCTCGCCAAAGTATCCGGTAATGAACGACCGTTTACACTTTTCAATCTTTCCTTTTGTCCTGTCAATCAGCTTGACCAGATACTTGGCAGTAAGAAAACGCTGACTGAATAGTGCTACCGATATGCCACCCCTACGGGGCTATAACCACAAATATCTCTTACGACTACAACGCCTCGCAGCTCCCACCACAGCAGCAACCAAGTTTGCCGGTGCGGGCGGTTTCGAGAGACTCTTTTCCTTCTTTCCAGGCAAACCAGGCAATGCCAAGCGACCCGGCGGCATCAACCCAACCAATGTGAAAGAGTTCATACAACACACTGCCAGCAAGCAGCACCACCGAGAGCAAGAGACAGGTTTTCGTGCAATTCGCATCGGCAATAATCGCCTCAGAGTGCAGAGCTTTTCCAACCTTCATTTTGGCGCTCATCAGCCACCACATGGTGGTTATCGAAACCAGAGAAACCAGAATTCCGGGAACGGTAGTTACGGGACGGTTGCCCTGCAACATGTTAAGCAGTGCACCGATAACCATGCCTGCGGCAAGAAGGTAAAACGCCCAGCCGGTAATCCGTAAAGCCTGCCGCTCGAATTGATCGCGGGATTCAACCGGGCTTTTACGCATTCGAAGGACCGCATGAACAATTCCTGCGCCGGAAATAACCTCCACAAGGCTGTCTACACCGAATCCAAGCAGTGCCAGCGTGTCGTCATTCAATCCGAACCAGATACTGACGGCGCCTTCAATGATGTTGTATCCGATGGTCACAAAACCAAGTACGAGCGCGACATTCAGGAGTGATGCTGTTGATTGTGTTTTCATAATCCGCACTCAATGACGAATAAAGGATAAAAATTCAGAAAATCCAGTCTCCTTTGTAAAAATAGAAACTCTGGAGTATCTATCAATGAGCTGAAGGAAGCTGCAACTATTCCGTTATCGATTCTCCGGGCTTCAAAGAACTCTTCCGTTGCCCATTTTGCCATTTTTTCATTACCTTCGCTTAAGCTTTGGCAGCAGCTCTGCGCTCTGTCACAACGTACCGAATTTTACACCATTGATTTATTTCACCGTTTATGAGATTAGCTGTTAATATTGACCATATAGCCACGTTGCGGAATGCGCGGGGTGAACAGGAGCCTGATCCGGTTGCAGCCGCCCTGATTGCTGAACAGTCCGGAGCGGCAGGCATTGTCTGCCACCTGCGTGAAGATCGCCGCCACATCAAGGATAATGATCTGGCAAGACTTCGCCGTGCTGTTACCACAAAGCTTGACCTTGAGATGGCTATGACCACGGAGTTGCAGCAGATAGCCCTGAACACAAAGCCGGAGCTTATTACCCTGGTGCCTGAAAAAAGGGAGGAGCTCACCACTGAAGGGGGGTTTGACATTGTCCGGCACTTTGCCACTCTGGTGGAATTTCTGAAACCATTCAAACCTGCGGGAATTGAGGTAAGCCTCTTTATTGAACCTGACAAAAAAGCTGTCGATCTTGCGACAGAGGCTGGCGCTGATCTTGTGGAGCTGCACACCGGGCTCTATGCCCTGAAACAAGGTGATGAACAGAGGCTTGAACTGAAAAGAATTCGTGAGACCGCTGCGTATGCAAAAAGCCTCGGCCTGAAAGTTGTTGCAGGTCATGGGCTTGACTACCACAACATCGCGCCATTCAAGGAGATCACCGACATTGAGGAAGTAAGCATCGGCCATGCCATTATCGCCCGTGCCGTCATGACCGGCCTTGAGGAGGCTGTCAGGGAGATGCTCCAAATCATCAAATGACCATGCCAATGACTGACACTGCCAGGAACCAGATTACCATTATCCTTGCAACCGGCAACTGCGACAAGGTAAGGGAGCTCCGTCCGCTGCTTGAAAATATTTCGCCTCTTTTCAGGGTCTTTGCGCTGCATGAAATTGGCACCGACGTTGAAATTGAGGAGACCGAAGCGACGCTGGAGGGAAATGCACTGCTCAAGGCAAGGGCTATTTTTGACCTGCTTGCTGAACGGTTCCCCTTCATGATAGCGCTGGCAGACGATACCGGCCTGGAGGTAGAGAGCCTGAATGGCGCGCCGGGCGTCTATTCGGCACGATATGCCCCCATGCATGCGGGAGAGTCTCCGACGTATAAGGATAATGTCAATCACCTGCTGCACAGCATGAACGGCATTGCCAACAGAACCGCCCGTTTCAGAAGTGTTCTTGCCCTGAAAGGCTCTCTGCCTTCTCTGCAGGGCCCATTCCTGTTTGAAGAAACTGCGGATGGAGTTGTTCACGGCTCCATAACTCTTGAACCAAAAGGCGATGCAGGATTTGGATATGACCCTGTATTTCTGGTCGATTCCACCGGAAAAACATACTCTGAGATGAGTATGGCAGAAAAAAACGCACTCAGTCACCGCTCTCTTGCCGTTCAGCAAGCCATTGTCGCCCTCAAGGATATTCTTGCAGGGCACAGCATTCCGTTAACCGATACCAATGCATCATTATGACTCTTCTTGAAGCCGCTCTTCTCGGTATTGTTCAGGGATTGACTGAATTTCTTCCTGTCAGCAGCTCCGCCCATCTCAGAATTATTCCGGCTCTTGCAGGATGGGCAGATCCCGGAGCAGCATTTACCGCCATTGTACAGATCGGAACCCTTGTTGCTGTCCTTCTCTATTTCCAGAAAGATATTTTCAGTATTGTTCGGGCTGTTATAGAGGGAATGGTGAAGCGCAAACCATTGGGTAGCGCTGAAGCAAAAATGGGATGGATGATCGTAGCAGGAACCCTTCCGATTGTTTTTTTCGGGCTTCTTTTTAAATCAGAGATTGAAACCAGCCTCCGTTCACTTTACTGGGTCAGCGGCGCACTGATTGGCTTTGCCCTCGTTCTCTCTCTTGCTGAAAGACATATAAAGCTGCGACTTGAAAAGGAGATGCCGCTGAAATCAATGAAAGAGATCGGTTGGAAAGAGGCGCTGCTGATAGGGCTGGCTCAAAGCGTCGCTCTCATACCCGGATCATCCCGCTCGGGAGTCACCATTACCGGTGGGCTTTTCCTGAATCTTTCCCGTGAGACCGCAGCCCGCTTTTCATTCCTGCTGTCACTCCCTTCGGTCTTTGCTGCAGCGTTGCTGGAACTCTATAAAACATGGGGCAGCATCACCGCCTCTCCTGACGGTATAACCAATATCATTGTTGCAACCATCACCGCCGGTATTGTCGGCTACGCATCAATTGCCTTTCTTCTCAATTACCTGAAAAAGCACACAACAACCATCTTTATTACCTATAGACTTGTGGCCGGTGCGGCCATTCTTTACCTCGTTGCTACAGGAGTTCTGCAGCCGTAATGAAACAACTTCCCGAGCACCTTTTTGACCTGAAAAATATTTCAAGTTTTCTCGAAAGCAGGCCAAAATTTTTTCTTATATACAAGTAATATAAATTAACATCTTAATTAGTCAGCCGTGCCATACAGCATGTCAAGCGTAGGGCATAGTGGCTTTGAAAAAGCAGACTTACACATACACTCGAAATGTTCGGACGGCATTTTTTCACCGGCGGAAATTATTCAGAAAGCCGCACTTGTCGGATTAAAGGCCATCAGCATTACTGACCATGATTCTGTTTTAGGTATTGACAAAGCAAAGCCATTAGCCTTGGAGAAAGGTATTGAGCTTATTCCTGGTGTAGAGATGAGCTCAACCTACAAGGGCTATGATATTCATGTCCTTGGTTATTTTTTTGATTATCAGCATTCCGAGCTGAAAGAATATTTGGACCACTGCCGGCATCTGCGCACGGAAAGAGCGGAGCGCATGGTAAGCAAGCTTGCCAAAATGGGTGTTAAAATCGGTATTGAGCAAATCATCGTCAAAGCCCAGAATGGAAGTGTGGGAAGACCACATATTGCCGCCGTGCTGCAGGATGGGGGTTATGTGAAAAGCTTCAGTGAAGCATTCAGCAAGTATCTCGGCTCACACAGTCCGGCTTATGTGAAAAGTATAGAAACGCATCCGGCTGATGTTATCAGGCTCATTAATAAGGCTTCAGGACTCTCTTTTCTTGCGCATCCGGCCCAGAATGTACCTGATGAAACACTGAAACAGTTGATCACTTTCGGACTTGATGGCATTGAAATTGTCCATCCTTCTCATGACGCCTACAGGCAGAACTACTACCGTGAAATTGCCAATGAGTACTTCCTGCTCTTTTCGGGAGGTTCCGATTATCATGGTATGAGAGAGCGCGATGATGACGTCTTCGGCAAGGTAACCATACCCTACGATTGGGTAAAGAAAATGAAAAGCCGGCTATTACACGTATCATGAAAACAAAATTGTTTCAGGCGGCACATCTTTTAGCCCTTTTTCTATGCCAGTAATGTTCATTCGAAGTCTGGGTAAAAAGCTTGTTCTGCAACTGAAAGCTTTTTTCCTCACCATGCAGGAATTTTTTCTCTTTTCGGTCAGGGCATTTATGTCCTTTCCAAAAATAATCCGGTACTGGAGGGATGTTCTTGATCAGGCAACAATATGCGGCACAGACTCGATTCCCATTGTACTGGTCAGCGCTATTTCAATAGGGGCTCTTCTTGCCATTGAGGTGGGCAACCTGCTTGAAGACTTCGGAGCAAAAACAATGCTTGGACGTTCAACAGCGCTCACCGTAATCCGTGAACTCGGACCGCTTCTGATGGGCCTCATGCTCTCCGCCCGGTTTGGTTCAAGAAACGGCGCTGAACTCGGGGCGATGCAGATATCAGAACAGATTGACGCGCTCAGAGCTTTCGGCACTGACCCCATAGCAAAACTTGTCATGCCCCGCCTTGTTGCAGCACTCATCATGTTTCTGCCATTGACCGCCCTCTCAGACTTTGCCGGCCTTCAAAGTGCATCATACATGGCCGAACACTACCACCGGATTGATCCTGGAATATTCTGGAATGCCGTTTATCCCCGGCTTGTGGCCAAAGACTTTGTGGTCGGGTTCCTGAAAGCCCCGGTCTTCGCTGTCATTATAACGCTTGTCAGCAGTTTCAATGGCTTTTCTGCAAGAGGGGGAACCGCTGGTGTCGGGCGTTCAACCATTAAAGGGATTGTTGTTTCATCAGGACTTGTACTGATTGCCAATTTCTACGTTTCAAAGATAGTGCTGGAAAACATGTAACTGCATGATTGAATTACGAAAGGTCGGTTTAAAATACGGTGACAAGGAGATTCTTAATAACGTCTCTCTTACGGTACAGGACAACACGATCAAGGCAATCCTCGGACCGAGCGGCGTCGGAAAAAGTACGATTCTCAAACTGATGCTCGGTCTTATCAAGCCGAATAATGGACAGGTTCTGGTTGACGGGACGGATATTACCAACATGAATGAGACCAGTCTTTATA
>CAIYWF010000319.1 GCA_903929845.1 uncultured Chlorobiaceae bacterium
GAAAAATCGACAGCATCGACCGACCAAGTCAAGGGAAGACGTAAAAGGCTGTGGTAATGAGTAGTTAACTTCTGCATAAATTTAAATGCATCATGATACGCTTTTATTCCACCTTTCCACTATAATATTCCAAGAGCCAAAAACTTAATTGATGCTGAGATTAGTTCGGTTAACAGGTACGTGATCTTATCGAAGTAAGGCTGAATTAGATTTTCATTAAATACCAGTGTTTTATCAAGCCCTGGAAGATACAAAAATGCATTTATTTTATCATGATTACTCACGATAGAGCGCCTACTAATTATCCGGTGCGCAAGAATATTTCTAATCTTTTCTATCTCTCTAAATGTATCGTCTTCTAATAATTCATGAAATTTAATTGTTATTATTTCATCAGAATAATAACAATTAAAAAGACGAGTAGTTTTATTTAATGTGATTTTTTTCGGTTCACGCACATCAATAAATTCTTTTGGTTTCATCATTCCAGCGATAAAATAAAGGCAGAATCCAAAGCTCTCAAAGATAGACAAACCATTTGTAAAAAAACTATACAAACATTTATCCACTTGATAGTTTTCTTCCCCTTCATTCCAGTTTATCCAAAGCTCACTGGCTGTAGCAAACACATTCTTAAATTCTGTATTATCCTCTTGACACTTTCTATATCTATATTTAACAGCATCTGATGAGAATACAAATTGATTCCATTTTTGATCTTCATCGTAAATAGAATCATTGCTCGCTGGAGGTGGAAATAATTTACACGCAGAGTTTAATAATTCCGTAAATAGAACTTCAGGAAAAATCATAGGTATATGGATAATTAATGTCTAATAACAATAATACTCCCATTCAAACAAAAACCGCATCACTTTCCTACAGCTCTTTCGCTAATATTATCTTTTTTCATTGGAATACCAGCGAACCCTCTCACAATCCATCCTGTTATAAAACTGAATATCCATATACCGAGAACACCTCCACCATATGAAAGGAAATCAATCAAAAGTATTCCTATTTTTCTTTTATTATATTCCTTCTCAATAGTTTCTTCATCTTTTTTCGGAATTTTAAACTTTAAGTCCTCTTTTGACAAAGAATTTATTAAATCAGGATCACATCCAATATTTTTAAATACCATTAATGCGACCTCTTTAGCTGATTTATTTTTATGTACTGATACATTAGTTAATATTGCTCCGTTTGACAAATAAACGTCTTCAAATCCCGTTACTAACTCCGCAGAAGAAATATCAAATTTAGTAGCAAAGTGTAAATCCTTTTTAATATCATTTATTGCTTTGTCAAATGGGATATTGTGTCTTACTAAATGAACCTCAACGCCATTTCGCGTCTTTGTTATCAAATGATCAGAATTATATGAATTTTCATCCCACATTACAAGTGAAACCGCATTCATATAACTAACCTCTATAAAATCAGGTCTATTTCTATCACCCCAAATCGTCATAATGCCTACCACAGATATTATCCCCATCGTTACATATGTAATACGTCTTGCACCTTCAAATACATTCATAATCAATTGCGTTTTATTTCTTTTATTATCTACTTATAAAACCCAATTTCCGAGTTTTATCATCCCCAATCATTACTGAATACTAATCCTTTTGGTTCTTTATAAATGTCATATTTTGTATATTCCTCAGTATTTTATTGATTTCGGTTTCCTGATTGTACTCTCCCATCTTTCGTTGTCTTGATTTCTCATTTTACCAAATTAAATGGCACCAAAAACGTATAAATATCAAAAAGACAAAATATAATCGGGACAAAATATTTCAGATCAGAACGTCTGGCGAATACCAAAAGTCTGCTGCACAGACTATTACTCTTAACATTCAGACCTATCAGTTATTTGATCGTCTCGTAAAACGCTTATGAAACTCAACATTTTACGAGAACGTAACCTATTCATTTAATACGACTTAAAAAGATACTGTTACGTATTTCCTTTCTTAATTTTTCTTTCCAGCTCTATTTTACGAGAACCCACTGAGGAGTAGCCATGCTACCTTTATTGACAATCAATTGATTCCTGCGAAGCTCTCCCATCAGATTACCTATCTTATACATCTTCTGCTTGTCACTCATCCAATCAGGCAATTTACTCCACAAGAGATCATCACTATCCTCGCGAGTCAATGAACTCCATACTCAAAAACCAATCAAGCAACGGTCAAGCAAATTACTACTACCCAATTATCATTTATTCATATCGTTAGCAGAAAATAAGCAAGTTTTTCCCCATCTCCATCAAGCAACAGTCAAGCAACGATGATTACAGCATAATGATCACGTCGAAATTCTTTTGCAGGAAAAACGCTTGGAGCCAAACAATTTACGTTCTCAGATTTTAAAAATTGGATTTATATTCGGATTAAGCTAATTTGTTTGAAGTGAAAAAAGTGTGATATATCGAAATGATGCGGCTGACTTTTGCAGCCCATAAGATTATTCCAAACCCACTCTACCCATATTTTCTGATATGCAGCCGAATAACAAGTGAAAATACGCTGACAGAAACCCTTATATGCACCTGACGCAAAAGACGCATTATTCAAAAACTCAACCGAACGCCTGAATGAACACCGTTGCCATACCTGCATGGAATACGAATGGGGTTTTGCCGCCTGTTGATCCTCACTTGCCAACAAGTCCGGTTCGTTCGCCCTATCCATGAACCCGCAAGATCGAATTCATCTACTCTCTGAACTGACGTTTCTGCGAGAACACTTGGCTGAACTCCCGGATTCCGCGAAGATCATGCGGATAAGCACTGAATCCCGCATTCGTGGAATTGAGAACCGTTTGGCAGAAGAGCCTGTCAATGAACGAGAGCCTGAACGCGTTCAACTGACCGTCAATGACCCTCCTTTTATTGACACTATTTGCTCAAAGCAGTATCGGGATCGTGGCTTTCGATTCTCTGATGTTGGCCAGATCCGTAACAGTCTGGCACGGCTTGGGCAAGATAACCTGCGTGAAGATGAGCAGTACCTCAATGGAGAGTTTCAGGGAGTTCTGCCTAAGGGACGCTCTTTTGAGTTCAGGCTGACCGATAACAGTGAGGTGATACGAGGCAAGATAGGCCCGGCTATCCTGAACGCTGATGAGCTGAATGCCCATTTGCATCAATCAGCAAAAATCAAGGTCATGATGACGCAAATAGGAGGAGGCAAACCGCGCTACGTGCTGACGGATATGCCAGAGTGGATCGATGGCAACTGAGCAAAGATAAAATGACACTGCCGGTCAAAAAATCTAACAAGGTGAACGGCTGTCTCATCCTGGTTATTCGTGCGTCATACCATCCTGTTTCGTCTCCTCATGCTGAGTCGAAACCTCAAAAAGCAAGAGTAAGAGGTCAAGTTTTTCCGTAACCTCCGGTGAAACAGTTGCCCGATCGATATAAGGGACTAACCGATGCAACTCCCCTTTTTTGAGCAACATGGCATGACCCAGCTTTTGTGCAAGACGCCGGAAAAATTCCTCAGCAAAGTCGCTGAGCTTGAGACGTTCTGTTTTAGCCTCCCATAACAGTTTTGAGGCTTTTGTATCCGCATTTTTCCAGATATCATAATCAATTGATTTTCCTCCAAAAAGCCTCTCAAGAATGAGTTGAGAAAGTACCTCTTCAGTTTCAGTCTGGAATCTGTCGAACAACTCCAGATCACTGTATTGCTCCCTCGCAAAGATGAGCAGAATATCGGGAGTTATGAAGTAGTTCTCTACTTCGTAACGCTGCCAAAAAACGATTTTTAAACCCCCATTATCAGAGCCCTCCGGGTTGCGCCCATCGTTGTCGAGTATGGCAAGCCCTTTCAAATCCTGAATCATTGTTCGAAGTGCAAAAAAATGATCTTTTGGCGTAATCCCAAAACCACCCTCAACCCTTGCCAGCTCAGCTTCCAGGGTCTGACTGGGAAAATTGTTCTGCACATAAAAAGAGTTGATCCGTTCATCCCAGATTTTGGCAACCGGATGAGCGAGGTGAACGGCAAAGGCGCGAAGCATATCAATATCCGTCCCACCCTCAACATAGAGCACATAGCCGCGTTCACGTGCTTTAACATAGTGTTCAGCACCAAAATGTTTGAGCGTATCCCGAATCTCTTTTTTAGCTGCAAGATCATCAGCTTTTCCATCCAGCAGCAACGTGAGATTGCGATCAAGCGCCTCTTCAAGAATCACTTCAGAGTGTGTAACAATGACAACCTGCGACTGATTCTCTGTGGCAATATCGCGCAACAGGACATAAACCTGTTTCTGTCGGAGCATTTCCAGATGAGCATCGGGCTCATCAATGAGAAGAACACTTCTTTTGTGAGAAAAGAGGTAAGCGAAGATAAGGAGCATCTGCTGAAAACCACGCCCGGAGAGCGCGACATCGAGAGGCTCTTTAACCTCATCCTGATGATAAAAAAATTCGATACTCCCTCGAGAGGTCTCCTGTGGCTCACCTAACCGAACCGCAAATAATCTCTCCATCAAGGAGGTTATCCGACGCCAATAATCAGGCTCTGATTTGTACACAATCAGACAAAGATTGCGTAACACCTGGGCAGTCTGACCTTGCCCCAATAAAACATCAATACGACCTGGCTTCAAAATTGGCTCTTCAGTCTCTAAACCTGACATGGGATAAAGCAGCTCAACATTCAGTTTGGCCGCCACCTCCAGCAATACCATGTTTTTGAGGGTCGAATCATCTGGAGTACAGTAAACAAGCTCATCGCCCTGATTTCGAAAGCGCATGGTTATCGGTTCGACCTTATTTCCGTACCAAACCCCAAGAGTAATAACAAGAGGAATGTCTTTGGTACCTTTTCGGACATTCGTGTTGTGCCAGAAGTAACGGGTACGCTGCACAGGAACCGCCACTATATTCAAGCGGTTTATTGGTGTAGCAGTACGTTCCTTGGCAGTGGAGTTTTTTTTCGCATCAACCCATGTTTTAACCGCCTGTGACCATAACGCAATCGCCTGAATTGCCGTTGTTTTGCCGCAGTTATTGGGACCGATCAGTACCGCAGGATGATCCAGCTCAATGCGCTGGCAATCGCCAAAGCGTTTAAAGTTCTGAATTTCAAGGTAATGCACCAAACGCATGGATAGCTCCGGTCAAGTCAATTGATAAATATGCAATTCAAATCTTAAAATGGTTCAGCATGCCAAAATTGATGTTTGAAATGTCACTTCGTTCGTATTGATAGTCCCATTTTTCAGCGTAC
>CAIYWF010000320.1 GCA_903929845.1 uncultured Chlorobiaceae bacterium
GGAGACATAAAGAACTTTAAAATTTCGTCTGGACATCTATATGACAACCAATCTATAATTTTTTATGAAAAACTTTCATAGAACCACATTAGTTTCTAATTTACGAATTTTCACGGTCAGATACAATCAAGCCTCTCTCACCACGGATTCGAAGGATTTTCATGCGAAGTACCTCCCGCACCATGCACGTACTCCTTATTTTCCTGCTATGGCTTGCTGGAGGTTGTGCTTCTGATCGACCGCCTTCAGGAGGAGCAGCCGATAGCACACCGTTGCAGGTGATATTGTCCGATCCTGAACCATCGGCTCTTCATGTCGCAACAAACACGATCCGCCTTACCTTTAACCACTACGTTACCGCACGGCAATTGATCAAGGCACTCCACTTTACTCCCTCTGTCGGAGCCTACGATATTACTACTGACGCAAAAAACACGATACTGAGACTGGACAGGCCTCTGCAACAAAACCAGACTTATATCCTCACCCTTGAGAAGAATCTCATGGACAACCGGGGACGAACCTTGCCCGCTCCCTTTACCATGGCATTTTCCACAGGCACTGTTATAGATAGTGAAACAATCAATGGAAAGGTCGTCAACAGAGACTGTTCCCCCGCCACAAATGCGTTAATACTCGCCTTTGCTGAACATCCTGAAACCGCTGGAAGCGGAAAAATGCTGACCAGAGAGCCAGATTACCTTATACAGGCAGATGCCTCCGGAGTTTTCTCTTTCAGGCATATTGCTGCCGGATCATACAGGATTATTGCGATTAATGATCAAAACAATGACTTGCGCTATAATATCGGCGAGGAAGAGATTGGCCTGAGCAGTACTCCTTTTGTTCACTCCGGAGCTTCAGATCTACTCTTCAGGCTTTCAGGAAGAGACGGAGTATCTCAATCCCAGCCAGTCGGAAAGGCGCCAGCAACTACTGAAACTGGAAGCATCTCGGGGAGATGCTTTACCGCCGGACAATACGTTATTATTGAAGCATCCGGTTCTACAGGATCGTACAGCACAACCACATCTCGTGACAGGAAAGGAACACTTCACTACTCTTTCGCGGAACTTCCTGCTGGCAGCTATATTGTCAGCGCCCATGTTCCTTATGGCAATAAAAAGCCTGATCCCAAACAGCAATGGAACCCTGGCACCATCGACCCGTTTCAACCAGCCGAACCATTCGGATTTTATCCGGAAAAAGTAACGGTACGCGCTCGATGGACAACAAAAAATATCGATATCACTATCAAGACTTTTCGGTAAACCAAAACTATTTTTTTGATGAATACACCGTCCAGGATAGGCCCAAACTCAATTATCCAGACTGTTAACGCTCTTGAGGCAAGCTACGGTAAAACCAAGGCAGAAAACATGCTGCGCAAAATCGGCCAAGGCTACCTTGTAGGAAACCTGCCGAAAGAGATGGTTGAAGAGGCAAAATTTCACACACTCGTCGGGGCCCTGCTGAAAGAGATCGGCGAGACAGCAACCTCAAGAATCCTGCAAGAGTCAGGCGAACGGACCGCTCGCTACCTTCTGAAGGTACGCATTCCCGCCATTTTCCAGAAATTCGTAAAACTTCTTCCGCCACGCCCCGCATTCAAGCTCCTCCTCTTTGCCATAAGCAAAAACGCATGGACCTTTGCAGGAAGCGGCGAGTTCGCCTACATCATGACACGACCACCTGAAATATCGGTGAAGGTCACCTTTCCAACCCAGCCAGTGGTCGGAAACTTCTACCTCGGCACCTTCACTGCGCTTTTACAAGAGCTTGTCAATCCGAAGACAAAGATCAAGGCGGATATTCAGATGGAAAATGGAGGTATAAGGTGCAATTACCGTTGTGAAATTTGAAATTTTTGGACAACTCGAAGGATTCTCAAACCATTACAGATTCAAAACTGTCTTGATACGCCAGCCTGCACGCTTTTGGCATGGAAAGCTGCCACTCCTGGATCGCCTCGACCATTCAGGCTCCAATTTTCTCGTTGCTCATATTTCTCGATTTTCAGGTCAACTAACCAATCCTTATTCAACTGCTTGCTTATTTTTAAGCCAGCAGTAAGGGCTCCAAAAGCTGATAGTCGCTGATCTTCTGTATAATAGAGATCACTTGCAGACGGCAGGGTTGCTCTTGATGGATTTGCCTTTTCGGCAGCACTTGCAGCCACATAAAAGTCAGCTTCGCTTTGAGTGTAAAGTCGAAACAGAGGGGTAAGTGTCCAGCCATTCTGTAACGGCTGAACATATTCAGCACCAAGCGTATGCGCTCGTATACCGAACGTATCAGTGTAGTACCGATATGAGAGCCGAGCAGTACCGTCAGTACCATTGAAATGGTGGTTCCATCGAGTAAAAAACGTCGTATTGTTGCGATCCCGAGGTCTATTGTCCGGATCCTTGTATGGATCGGTGAAATAGCCAGTTCCCTTCGAATATCCAAGGTTGAACTGTACAATATCACTTTTCGACAATACTTTCGTCACGCCGAACAAACCCGCAACAACATGCTTTTGCCCATCCTCAACCCTTTTTTTTACATCAACAACATTTGGAGTATTGAGTTTGATGGTGTCGTCGGAGAAACTGCCGCCAACCGTAAACGTCGTATTTTTGTCTTCCGTCGATAGACTCCCCTGAAGAGAAGCACCTCGGGAGATATAGTCCGACTCCATGGAATAGCTTGTGCCAAAGGTCACGCTTCCTTTTGAAAAATAGCGAGTAAGATCAAGATCGCCCGCATGGCGCAATTCCCCTGAGGCTCCAGACACCGCTTTAGTTGCAGGAAAACCAGAGGAGTGATAGGCCGGTGAAGCTCCGGTAATCGAATCCTCCATTAACGCCGCACCAATTGACCATTCACCGGCAATTGGTGCTATTACCATCATCGAAAGAGCATTAACAGCTATCCGGTCCCGGCTCATTCCAGCAGTAACTGCAGTGTCTCCGGTCTGACTGTCCTGATAATTAAGATATTTTAGGCTGACTGTTCCCCGTTCTGGAGGAGCGTCAGCATTAGCAAACTGCACTGAAGGCAATGCCATAGCTGCGCTGACAAGAGCGGCACCAAGAAATGCTGACGTTGTTTTCGGAGCCGATGCCATAGTTTGATTATTCTTATCCTACTGCCAGCCGTTTACCATTTTAAAGATCTCCCTGTCCCCGATCGGCAAAGGAATTGACGCTATTGGTTCGTCCTGAACCAAGGTATCGGCAATCTCGTTGTATGGTACGAGGCACTCCGCTTTTCCTTCAGCTTCAGCCATGGCAAAGAGGGTCTTGCCTGCAAAGCGGCTTTTACGGATCAGTTCGTGGTAGGGCACTTTGGCGAGAAGCCTTGTTCCGACTTTTTCGGCAAACTGGTCGAGCATGTTGGTGCCTCCGCCGGTGGTGTAATCAACACGATTGGCAACAATACCGGCAAGTTTCACCTTGTAACGCACGCTTTTCTGCTGAATGGCCATGCAAAGGCGATTGGCGGCAAAGATGCTGTCGAAATCGTTGGTGGCAATGATTATTGCATAGTCGGCATAATTGAGCGGAGCACTGAAACCTCCACAAACGACGTCACCAAGAACGTCAAAAAGGATAACGTCATATTTATCGTACAGACCAAGCTCCTGGAGGAGGGTAACGGATTCACCGACCACGTAGCCACCGCAGCCGCTTCCTGCAGGAGGACCACCAGCTTCAAGACAGTCAATACCTGCAAATCCTGTTTCGATAATATCCTCGGCACTCAGCTCTTCGTGATGGAAATCAACCTCTTCAAGAGCTTCGATAACGGTTTTCTGCAGTTTTCCAGTAATTGGAAAGGTGCTGTCATGCTTGGGATCGCAACCGATCTGCAGTACCTTGGCACCTTTCAGGGCAAGTGCCGCTGAAATGTTGGCGCTTGTGGTGCTTTTTCCTATTCCGCCCTTACCATATACCGCTAAGACTAAACTCATAATATTTAAGAGAAAAAAATTTATTGATAGAAAATCTTATCCGCCGAGAGACTCCTTTGCCTTTCGGAACACATCAACGGTAACCACTGGCTCGTCAATACTGCGTGCAAAAGTTTCAGTGTTCTTCCGCACCTTTTTGCGAACGAAAAATGGCACTTTCTTCAGCATAGTTTCAGCATCATCGCTCCATTTCATCTCTCCATCTTCAGGGAGAGCGGGAGCTTCAGAGATAACTGGCGCACCTGTTTGAGAAGCACCCTTGTTACTGTCGGACAGAGCAACATATACCTCTTCAGAAGAAGAACTCTCCTCGTACTCAAGACCTGCGTCACCGAAAAAGTCGATAAGGTGCTTTTCAAGACCGAGTTTGCATGAAAGATAGACTCTGTCGGCTATAACATCGGCTCCGGCAAAACCAAAAAACGGGTAGTAGCCGAGCAAATGGTTTTCAATATGTGTTGGCGGACAAACAACCATGCAGGGAACATCAAGCTTGCGACAACTGTGACGCTCCATCTGTGTGCCGCAGACCAGATCAGGCATCTCATCCTCAATAACCTTGGCCACATCCTGAAAGCGATCAGTGACCATAAGCGCTCCGGGAAGGTATCCTTCCAACTCTTTGCGCACCCAGTCAGCATGTTGCTCAAGATAGGTACCTGCACCTATAATCTGCATTCCAAGCTCGTCGCGCAAAAACTTGACAAGACCAACAGTATGCGTGGCATCGCCAAAGACAAAAGCCTTTTTATTGCTGAAACTCTCCATGTCAGCCGTCCGGGCAAACCATGGAACACCGCTCGGTGCACTCAGGCCATCAAGCGAAAATGCCTTGAGATTCGGCAAGGCAAGAGGAGCAACGCCCCGTTGAGCACCTATTGCATTTAACTTTTGAATGAGCGAGCGAAGCCAAGCCATGGTGGGTTCAACCCCTATCGGCGCTTCACAGAGTGATGGCATGGAGAAGCTCTCTTCAAGATATGCGGCTGCAGTCACACCAATTTCCCGATAGGGAGCAATATTGAGCCAAGCTGCAGGAAGTCTCCCGAAATCCTCGATGCTGCTTCCCCATGGAGCAACGACATTCACCGTGATACCCAATGTCTGCAACATGCGGGTGATACTGGTCAGATTGGCTCGAAGGTGAAAGCCAAGTGAGGTAAAGCCAAGAATGTTCACCGACGGAGTTGCCGTTTTTTCCTGACTGACTGCGTAACGCTTCACCAGTTCCGTAAACAGGCCATCTGCAGCCTCATTTTCCGAAACCCTGAATGGGTTAAGCGCATAGACCATCAACCGTTCGTTCGGCACACCTGAATGGGCTGCAAGCTGATGGAGATCTTCCTGGAGGAGCGCTGTGCTGCAACTTGGCGCAATAACGATAAGTTCTGGATGGTAGTGGTCATCGACCTGCTGCAAGGTTGTCGGAAGTCGTGAGACTCCCTGCGCAAGGTCTCTGCCGCGAACAACGCTGATGGACAAACCAGGGAATTGGGGGGTTCTTTCGAGCATGGTGTAGGTGGCCGTAATGTAATCATCGCCCTGTGGGGCGTGATAGACGGTGTGAACCCCTTTCATACTGTTGGTGACTCGGCTGATACCATGAAGGGCGGTTCCCTCATAGAGCCAGAAAGCTAAGCGCATACTTCTATAACGTTTTTTGTTGCATTGAGTTGCAGTAAATTATTCGGCACTCGGCA
>CAIYWF010000321.1 GCA_903929845.1 uncultured Chlorobiaceae bacterium
CGGCTGAATGATTGCTGTTATCAGTTTCATTGCAAAAAATTAGTTAAGGTTGATAAGACCGTATCCATGCTCACCGTGCATGCTGTGATCAAGACCGGACATTTCATCAATTTCAGAGATACGCAGACCGATTGTTTTTTCAACCAGGAACAGAAGAATAAAAGAGACAACTGCGGCATAACCAATGGTAACGCCTACTGCCGTAGCCTGAACACCAAGTTGCTGCCAAACTGTCCAGCTCTTGTCGAGCGTTTTGGCGGCAGCATCAGCCATCCATGCCGGACGGATGAAAAACACCAGAGCCAGAGCGCCAACTATACCACCAACACCGTGAACACCAAATGCATCGAGACTGTCGTCGTAGCCAAGCTTGTTCTTGATCAGAATCGCACAATAGCAGAAAATTGCTGCGAGAGCACCGAGGGCAAGAGCGCCTGAAGGCTGAACAACACCTGCTGCTGGCGTTATGGCCACAAGACCAGCTAAAATACCAGAAGCTACACCGAGACTTGTCGCTTTACCATGCTGGAACATTTCAATGATCATCCAGGTAAAGGCTCCCGATGCTGCAGCCATCTGTGTAACCGTCAGAGCCCTTGCTGTTGCGAGATCGCTGGCAATAGCACTCCCAGCATTGAAGCCAAACCATCCTACCCAGAGCAGACCTGCACCCGTAAGAGTCATCACAAGGTTGTTCGGATGCATGACGTTGTTTGGATAAGCGCGCCTTTTGCCAAGATAGAGCGCGGCAACAAGCGCAGTAACACCTGAAGAGATATGAACAACCGTACCACCCGCAAAGTCAATGGCCCCGGCAGCCCCGAGGTTAAACAGAAAACCGTCTGCAGCCCATACCCAGTGACAGATTGGGCTGTAGACAAAAATGCTCCACAGGGCAATAAACACGGCATATCCCTTAAAATTAACCCGCTCTGCAAAAGCTCCGGCAATCAGCGCAGGGGTAATGATGGCAAATTTCCCCTGGAACATGGCAAACACATATTCGGGAATATGCGTCGGCATGATGGTTTCATCAATACCCTGTAACATGAAATACTTGTTATCCCATCCCACCAAACCGCCCAGAATACCGTGGCCGAAACTCAGCGAATAGCCAACCATCGGCCAGAGCACACCAATAACTACCATGGCACCAAAGCTGTGCATCATGGTACCAAGCACATTCTTTGTCCGGACAAGGCCGCCATAAAACATGGCAAGCCCGGGAACCATAAGTAAAACAAGTGCTGTCGATGTCAACATCCATGACGTTGTTCCAGTATCAGTGACGACCTCTCCTGTTGCATGAGCGGTACCATGAAACAACGATACCGCCATCAGGAACAGCAGTGCCGTGAAAAGTTTTTTCCTCATAACCAGATTATGATAAATTAATGAAGCCTTAATAATTAACAATAATAACAAATATGTAGTTATTTTTTTAACTAAAAGCAAAATATTAACATCTTTTATTACGAAAATGGGCGCTTTTCGAATAAACACACCAAGGATGCAGGGGGATATTCAGTGAAACCGGGAGATTTATTGATCTATTTGAAAAGAGTGTAACAAAAAAGCCAGACAGTAGGCTTGCTCTGTCTGGCTTTTTTGTTAGCACTGAAAAAATGTTACTGCCTGAAGAGAAAAACACCGAGGTCTTCGAGAAGGGCCTGCAGATCCTCTTCATGCTCAACCTCGTCCTGAAGAATCTGTACCGCAATATTGTGGGTGACCGGGTCCTTGAATCTGACCTCCTCAATGATACTGTTATAGACATTGATTGCGCACTGCTCACCCGCAATGTTCTGCTCAAGTATCTTTTTCACAAAAGGGTCATCAGGTGCCGCATAACCACAGTTCGAAAGGGTAAACCAGTCGAGCGGACTTGAAACCGGTTTTCCTCCAAGCTGAATAATCCTTGTTGTCAGCATATCAGCATGACGAAGCTCATCTGCCGCATGCTGCAGAAGTTCGGCAATCGCAGCATCCTTCATTGGCCCTTGCACCACCTTCGCTCCAATCCAGTACTGATAATAGGCAAGCCATTCATCAGCAAAAGCCTTGTTGAGTAACTCAAGCACACGGGGAAGATGCTCTCCAACAATCTCACGTCCTCTTGTACCCATATTATGTACTCCGTTTTGTCAGTTTATCAACCAGCCTATTTCTTGTGCGCTATAAGGTCCGCAAGAGCATCGGACAGATTGGGATAGCTGAAAGGAAAATGTTGTGCCATCAGAAATCCGGGTTTTATATTCTGGCCTTTGACAGCATATTCTGCTCCTTCTCCCATCAGAAGATGAACGACAAAATCCGGTACCGGCAATTGGGCTGGACGGTCAAGAACAGCCGCAAGCGCCATAACAAACTCTTTCATGGAAACAGGTGTCGGGCTTACCAAATTAATTGCTCCACGGTAAACGGGATTATCAAGGACCTCAAGAATGGCGGCAATCTCGTCATCGATATGAATCCAAGAAATGCATTGAAGGCCTGAACCAATGATACCACCAAGAAAAAAACGAAAAGCAGGAAGCATTTTCTGCAACATTCCACCTTTTGTCGATAAAACAATGCCTGTTCTTAACAAGACCGTACGTAAGCCACTCTGTTCAGCGACTATCGCCTCCTTTTCCCAGTCAATACAGATTTTTGCAAGAAAATCCTTGCCCTCTGGAGCCGACTCGTCCATTGCCGGAGTATCCTCACAACGTGAGAATGAGCCATAGTAGCCAATGGCAGATGCAGAAATAAAAACCTGTGGTTTGTCCAGAGCACCAGCAATTGCCGAAACAATATGACGGGTACCAAGAATTCTTGACGCATAACACTCATTTTTGTGCGCTTCGGTCCATCGGCTTTCAAGAAGAGGTTTGCCTGCAAGATGAATCACAGCCTTCGCTCCGTTGATAAAACCGGTCCATTCCCCACTTTCCATACCCGAATCCCACTGAACATATTCCTCCGCACTAGGGATATTACGGGCGGCCACTATAGGCACACGAGCCAAGACAACAACTTTTTCGCCCCTGGCAATAAGCTTCAGGGCAAGTTCAGTCCCTATAACACCTGTCGCTCCAGTAATAATTATATGTCCTTGCATAATCTTATGTCATTTTAAAGTGAAATAACAAAACTCTTCTCCTACTCAACGGTAACCGATTTCGCAAGATTTCGTGGCCGGTCAACATTACACCCTCGAAGCGTAGCGATATGATAAGCAAGGAGCTGCAGAGGAATAACCGTCAGAAGGGGAGTGATCGGCCCCGATGCCTGGGGAATATAAATCACATGTTCGGCCAGACGGCTGATTTCCTGATCACCTTCATTTGCAATAGCGATAACCCGACCTTTACGGCTGCGTACCTCCTCAATATTACTGAGAATCTTGGTGTAGGTATTGTCACGGGTGGCAATAAAAATAACAGGCATATCCTCGTCAATCAGGGCAATCGGCCCATGTTTCATTTCGGCTGCGGGATAACCTTCAGCATGAATATAGGAGATCTCCTTAAGTTTCAGGGCACCTTCAAGAGCGACAGGAAAATTGAAACCACGCCCGAGATAGAGCACATTTTTTGCATCCTTGAAGCGTTCCGCAATGGATTTAATTTGGCTGTCGAGTTCAAGAATACGTGCAGCTTTTTCAGGAATTGACACAAGCTCTTTGAGGTTCAGCACAATTTCCTCGTTGGAAATGGTTCTTCCTTTGCTCAGCGCCAGAGCC